>CAMKSY010000071.1 GCA_946415545.1 uncultured Pelosinus sp.
TATCTTGTGGGTGAAAATATTGCAGTTGTCGTAAAAGAATTTATAAAAAAGATCAAAAAAGACCATTCTCAATTACAGGTAAATGAAAAGGTTGCAATATACTTAGCCATTCACATCAGTGAAGCGATGAAAAGGATTAATTTTAAACAAGATATCATTAATCCTAATCTAATCTATATAAAAGAAAACCTCAAAGCGGAATACGATATGGCATGCAGCCTGGTAGAAGATTTGGAGGCCAATAATAAAGTCAGGATTCCAGAAGGGGAAGTCGGGTTTATTGCGATGTATATTAATGAGCTGTTAAAACCTAGGAGCAGTAAAAGCAGAATCACTATCATTGTCATTTCTCATGGAAAAATAGCATCAGAGATGATCGCTGTTGCTAATAAAATGATGAATGTAGATTTTCCTATTGCTGTAGACATGCCTTTCAATGTGAATCCAATACGGATATTTGAGCAAATCATTGAGATTTCTAAAACCTTAGATAGGCAAAGTGGTATACTGTTTTTTGTAGACATGGGATCGCTGCTGAACGTTGGAGAAATTGTTGAAAAAAGAACTGGCATTAAAACGCGCACCATTGATAGGGTAGATCTTGTTTCTGTCATGGAAGCAATTCGAAAAATATATATATCCGAGGAAACCCTTGATGACATTTATTACGATATAATGAATTCTAAGCATACCTATCATATGGTCTCAACAAATCATTCGGATAAGCCCTTAGCTTTAATTGCTATGTGTCTTACAGGTCATGGAGTGGCGATAAAAATAAAAGAACGTTTATCTGCAAATTACCCTCTTATAAAAGTAATCTCCTTAAGCTTATTAGATGCTAACGTTAAGCAGGAAATACATAATTTAAAGCAACAATATAATATCCCAGCGATTATTGGCACGATGAATCCTTATATAGAAGGGATTAACTTTATACCCTTTGAAAGTGATTTTACCCAAGACAAAAAAATGCTTCTTGATCATGTATTAAAACAGAAAAACTACAACAGTCTTAAAAAGATTTTTAGAGAAGATTTTATAATGATTGACTTAGCATGTAAAACAAAGCAGGAAGTAATCGAAACCATGAGTATGGTTCTTTTTAATAACGGTTTTATTAAAAAAGGGTATATAGACTCGGTATTTGAAAGAGAGAACATGAGTAGTACGTGTTTTAAGAAGAATGTAGCTATCCCTCATGGCTTGCCTTCCTATGTTAATGAAACTATGATTATTTCTGCTAAGTTAAGCCAAGCTATTGAATGGGATGACAGCAAAAACTTGGTTAATTTGGTATTTTTACTTGCTGTAAAAGATGATGACATTAATATAATCAATGATTTATTCAGATTACTTAAACAAAGAAATAATATAGATGAATTCATAAAAGCAAAAAATCGTTTTGAATTTATAAAAGTATTGTATGATTCCTTTTCATAAAGCTCTGTTTATTAGGATTTTTGAGGCTGGTATTAAGAAATGTAAAAAAGAGAGGTAATACAGATGATGATTACATGCGTTACTATTTATGTGAAAAAACCGTTTATATCTCATTTTATTGAAGCTACTCTTGATAATCACAGAAATTCAATACAAGAAGAGGGAAATCTTCGCTTTGATTTTTTGCGATGCACTAGTGATGAAACCAGATTCTTTCTTTATGAGGCCTACTCCTCAGAGGCGGCTGCCGCAGCCCACAAAAAGACAGCCCATTATTTAAAATGGAGAGATACAGTTGCCGATTGGATGGCACGACCACGAGAAGGAGTAGCACATTCTGCTATTGCTCCTCTTGAAGAATATTTTGGATAAATAAAAACAATGTACTTGAATGGACAAGTAAAGCTGGACCGAAATTACCGTAACTGAAAAATATTTAATGCTCGTGGTCCTTTTGTTTTTCATAGTCTAGTGGTTTTGCGGATTCTGGCTGCAAGATTTGCAAATTCTTTCTTCTCTCTGTACTTTCATATTGAACGAAAATACCTTCTTGCCACATTTGATAAGCATATATTAAAGCACCAACGGCAGTAGTAATTAATGCATTGATAAAAGGAGTTAAACCTACCTCATAAAAGATCCCTCTACTGCCAAGGAGATAGATATGAATTAAATATATAAATCCCAAATTCAGCAATAGATCGATAAATATGTATTTGCCGAAATTACCATAAATGAAGTGAAAAAGCCAAATCGTAGTGACGCAATTTAATCCGAAGATAAGATAAGAAGATGTCCTTAAAGGATAAGTTGTCTGTTCATAAATATACCACCCTAGACTTTCGCCCATCTCTACAGCTAATACACTAGTAAGTGCAGAGAATAGAGCAACAGGCATAAAACGCTTGATTTCTTCTTTGCTCATAAAAAACAAAGTAAGCCATGGCAGAAATAGCATAGACCACATTAATATCTGGTTATTCACAGTAAGACCTCCAGTTGTTTATAGATACGTCTGTAGTTTTACCTAATAAAAGCAGATATACACGTCACAACATAAAAATAGTACTAGATTACCCTGCCGATGTACGGTCGAGAGGTATAAAGGGACAGATTTAGCAAATCTGCCCCTTTTTTGTACATTTTTAAGCTCGATTAAAATTGACAAAGTACTAGCAATAAACTACAATTAGTTTGAATATCAAATAATCATAATTTAGAATAATAAGATAATCAAAGGAGTAATGAATAATGGATTCTTTAGATGAATTGACACATGAGCTATTTACGTTTTTTAATGGTTTTTCATCCTGGGAAAACTCTGTAATAAAGACGAGTGAGCTGTCTGTTTCAGAAGCCCATGCCATAGAGATATTGGGAACACATGGTCAAATGAAGATGAAAACTCTTGCAGGACATCTGGGAGTGACTACCGGTACCACTACCGTTACTGTTGATCGCCTGGAAAAGAAAGACTATGCCAGAAGAGAGGCTGTGAAGGAAGACCGCCGCATTCATTTAATCACATTAACGCAAAAAGGTCAGCAGGCTTTTGCAGAACATCATCAGTATCATTCGAATTTAACGGAACAGATAGTCTCTGTTCTTTCCAGTGAGGAAAATGAACAATTGATAAGCATACTTAAAAAAATTAATGCGGAGGCATTTTAAGTATGGAAGCTGAAAGCCCGCAAATCCCCAAAGAAGAAATAATGGATTACGCTGCACATATGGAACATGAAGCGGGAGGTCATATTCAAGAGTATATAATCATAGTATCTACGTCCATTTTATTATTGGGCAGTTGGTTTCAGTGGCTGCCAAAAATTTTGGGGATTGATACAACGCTGATTGCAGCTATTATTAGTGGAGTGCCCATTATGAGAGAAGCCATTTCAGCCATTTATAAAAGAGGAGATACCAAGGTTGGTCTCTTAGTAAGTATTGCAATTATTGCTTCCATTGCCATTGGTGAATATTTAGCCGCTGCTGAAGTGGCTCTTATTATGACTATCGGAGAGCTGTTAGAACATATCACCCTGGAAAAATCAAATACTGCATTAAAAAAACTTGCGGAACTATCACCATTGCAAGCTCGTATTATAGAGAATGGAATAGAACGAGAAATTGCAGCCGAATTAGTGGGAATTGGAGATAGATTGTTGATAAAGCCCGGAGAAAAAATCCCGGTTGATGGTATGGTGGTCAATGGTCAGGCAATCGTTGATCAGGCTACGATAACGGGTGAATCGATACCTGTTGAATGTCATAATGGTGCGAATGTCTTTGGCGGGACAATTGTAACTATGGGGAGCATTGAAATTGTAGCGACGAAGGTTGGGCAAGATACGGCTTTAGGTCATATTATTCGAATGGTAAAAGAAGCTCAGGCTAATAAGGCACCGAGTGCACGAATTATCGATCGCTGGGCGAATTGGTTTGTTCCATTAAGCTTGGCGATTGCTGTATTAGTCTACTTGGTAACGGGAGAGATTGTACGAGGCGTTACCATCTTAATCGTATTTTGCCCATGTGCGATGTTATTGAGTACGCCTACCGCTGTGGCTGCAGCCATTGGGGCGGCGGCTCGCCGAGGCATTTTAATTAAGGGCGGAGATATATTAGAGAAGGTCGGAGCACTCGATACGATTTTATTTGACAAAACAGGTACAATCACACTTGGGAAGCCTTCCTTAAAAGAAATTCGCAGCTATAATGGCTGGCAAAGAAATGAGCTGCTGGCCATTGCAGCAGGAATCGAAAAGCGCTCCGAGCATCATTTGGCAAAAGCAATTATTGAGGAGGCCCAAAGAGAAAACATATCTTTTGTTGAGCCATCTTATTGGGAGCCTGTCATTGGTCAAGGTATCGTTGCAGAAAAAGATAGTGATCAATTTTTATTGGGAAATCAATCCTTGATGGAATCCAAAGATATAGAACTTACACCAGAACAGCAGGCATATTGTTCTGAAAACCAAAAATCAGGAGCCACCGTGGTTTTTATAGCCGTCAATGGCATGATAAGCGGAATATTGACAATACGGGATCCGATTCGGACGGGCTCGAAAGAGGCAATAAACGCTTTAGAACGTGAAAAAATTACAAAAATAGTGATGCTGACGGGGGATGCCTCAAGGGTTGGAGAGGCTGTCGGGAAGCAAGTGGATGTTCCAATCGTTCATGGTGATCTACTGCCTACGGATAAAGTCAGCTATGTGGAAACCTATCAGCGTTTAGGCTGTAATGTAGCAATGATTGGGGATGGAATCAACGATGCTCCAGCGCTGGCCAAAGCAAATATCGGGATTGCCATGGGATACTGTGGAACGGATATTGCCATGGAGGCTGCAGATATTGTATTACTGTCCGATGATCTGAAAAAGGTGCCTGAGACAATACAGAAAAGCCGCAAGGCGATTCGTACCATTTGGCAGAATATTGTAGTCGCAAATGTGATTAACTTTGCTGCAATCGTTTTGGCTGCTCTTGGTCTGTTAGGACCGGTCGCGGCTGCTATTGTGCATAATGTTGGTTCAATTCTAGTGGTCTTGAACTCTGCGCGTTTATTACGCAATGGATGATATGAAACAAGAACTGTAGTTGTCCTGCAATGTATACTCAACTCCTGTAAGGTGAGATTTTATCTCCATCTTGCAGGAGTTTGGCATTTTTATAGTAATATAGAGAATATAAGTTTTGAGGGTAAAATCACTGTGCAAAATATTTTTGATCAAGACCAAATAGTGGAGGGCTGATAATGAGAAATTTAGGAGGACCCCAGGGAAAACAATTATTTAGCCGATTGCCTGTACCGATTGTAACCAAATATTTAAGTCACTGTCTTACTAAAAAATATAAAAAGAAAGCAGAGATTTTCGGACCAGAGGAGCATTCTGAATATATTTATCTTGTTGTTAGCGGCAGAATTCGTGTGTATTTACGGTATCCAAATGGTAAAGAGTTCACTCTCACGCTGCTGGATGCCGGAGATACGTATAGTGGCCATACCCGAGCTTTTGGTCAGGCGATTGCCGATAGCGAAGTATTATTTATTCCTGTAGAAACATTTCGAAATTTGCTCATGGAAGTTCCTTCCTTCGCGATGACCGTAATCGGAGTACTGGGAGATTCCTTAAGAAATTCAATTAACACCATAGAAAGTCTTGTTTTTAAAGAAGTAAATAAGCGGCTCTATCAATTTCTTTACAGCCTGGCTCTGTCGAGTGACAGACAAGAGTTACATTCCTTCCGGGTTACTATTGGATTAACTCATCAGCAGATTGCTACAATTGTGGGAAGCACGCGACAGACAGTGAACACGTTCTTTAATAATCTGCAGAAAGAAGGAGTACTCATTCTCGGAAAAGATAAGATCATCATTCAAAAATTTGATATCATTATGGAGCGAGCCAAAGATGATGATGAATAGAAATATAAAAAAACATAAAATTCTGTCAGCTAGCCGACATTTTTATTTCCGTCTCTCTGCTAGTGTATAGATAAGTAGACTACAGAACCGGGTGGATGTTTTTCCAGCTGGTCTAAAGTTCAACTCATTTTAGTCAATTTGAGGGGGAGGATTTACAATGCCTAAGACTCAGGATCACACTCATACGCAGGGTATTTCGTTGGATCATGACTTTGAAGTTCTTTACGAGAAGGCTTGTGAAGCAGGTATTGAAACAGCATTTTCTCGGGCAAAACAAACTCCTGTTCCTTGTCCTTTTGGGTCTGCAGGAGTTTGCTGTAGGCACTGTTTGGAAGGTCCATGCCGTATTGGATTCAACGGCAAAGGGCCCCAGGAAGGCATATGTGGAGCGAATGGTGATACGATTGTTGCGCGCAACTTATTAACGATGATGATCGAAGGAGCGGCAGGACACGCCGAACATGGCAGAGAGACTGCATTGGCTTTATTAGAAGCCTCAGAAGGAATTTCAGATTATCAAATTAAAGGTGTAGAAAAGCTATATCAGGTAGCTGCTGGTCTGGGAATTGAAACGAAAGGCAAAGCAGTGGAGGAAATTGGAAAGCAAGTGGCTCTCAAGGCTTTAGAAGACTTTCAGAAGCAAACTGGGGCTATGAATTGGCTGAAACTTCACGCTCAGCAGCAATCAATTGATAAGTGGGATGAACTTGGTATAACCCCTGTTAACATTCATTTAGAGATTTCTAAAGCCGTTACCCGAACAACAATGGGATGTGATGCGGATCCTGTAAATTTACTTTTAGGCTGCTTGACTATGGGACTGGTAGATGGATTTGGCGGTCTGCACTTGTCTTCTGATTTACAAGACATTCTGTTTGGTGTACCTAAATTGGTCAAATCCAACTTTAAACTTGGTGTAATAAAAAAAGAAATGGTTAATATTGCAGTACATGGTCATGTACCTTTATTGTCAGAGAAAATCGTAGAATGGTCTCGGAAGTTATCGGAAGAAGCAAAAGCTGCTGGAGCTGAGGGCATTAATGTTGTGGGAATCTGCTGCTCGGGGAATGAAGTGCTCATGCGTCATGGCATACCTGCAGCTTCTAGTTTTTCATCTCAGGAGCTGGTCATTGTAACGGGGATGCTCGAAGCAATGGTCGTAGACGTGCAGTGCATTATGCCTGGCATTCAGAAAGTAGCGGAATGTTATCACACCGAGATTATTACAACTCTGCCTTATGTGAAGATTGCAGGATCTACCCATGTTGATTTCCACACAGACAAGGCGGATAAAGCGGCTCAGGATATCGTTCGCAAAGCAATTGCCAACTTTCCCAAGAGAGACCATCAGAAAAGTACCAGCTTTACGGGAACCGTAGAAGCATATGCAGGCTTTTCCAATGAACAAATTATAGAAGCGCTGGGTGCATTAAATAAAGAAGATCCTCTTAAGCCCTTGCTTGATGCAATAGCAAGCGGAGCCATTCGAGGTGTTGCGGCCATCGTTGGCTGTACAAATGTCCGTGAATTTCAAGACTGGGGAAATGTTACTGTTGCCAAAGAACTGCTCAAGAATAATGTTCTAGTCGTTGCTACAGGCTGTTCGGCTCATTCCTTAGCGAAGCATAACTTGATGAACATGCAAGGGTTGGAATACTGTGGTGAATCCTTACGCGGCGTCTTAAAGGCGATTGGGCAAGCCGTTGGTCTTGAGTCTCTGCCGCCGACTCTTCATATGGGAAGCTGTGTTGATAATTCTCGTCCTGCGGATTTGTTAACGGCTGTGGCAAATCGTTTAGGTGTGGAAGTGAAGGATTTGCCTGCGGTTGGATCTTGCCCGGAAACCCATAGCCCAAAAGCGTTGGTTATTGGAACGTATTTTCTAGCTAATGGGGTGGATGTCCATGTTGGTGTCAATCCTCAAGTATCTGGTTCCCAGTTTGTCACAGATGTACTATGTAATGGTGTGAAAGATGACGGTTTGAATTTAGAAAAGCTGTTTGGCAGTAAATTGATCTATGAAAAAGATCCGGTGAAGGCAGCCGCTATCTTGTTAAGGAGAATTGAAGAAAAACGCCTGGCGCTGGGCCTCAGTTCAAAACTGGAGTCAGGAATATGAAAGAAAAAGGGATAAAAATTGCTATATCTGGTAAGGGTGGTGTGGGTAAAACAACGTTGGCATCACTGCTGTGCCATATTTTATCCCGTCGGAAAAGTAAGGTGCTTGCTGTTGATGCAGATCCTGATGCCAATCTCGGTATGGCATTGGGATTCAGCTCAGCACTGCTTGCTCAGGCAACAACCATCGCCCAGGATGAGAAGCTGATTGAAGAACGTACTGGAGCAGCTCCTGGAGAATCCGGTGGCTGGTTTGCACTAAACCCCTTTGTGGAGGATATACCAGAAAAATATGTAGTAAAACAAGGAAAAATCAGTCTATTACAAATGGGGGTTAAATCCACAGGTGGTGCAGGATGCGCATGTCCTCAAAGTATATTGCTTAAATCTCTCCTAAATCATTTGGTAGTAGAGCGGGATGAAGCAGTTATCGTTGATATGGAAGCAGGTTTAGAGCATTTAGGGCGGGGGACTGCTGAAGGTGTAGATGCCTTTATTATCGTAGTGGAACCTGGGCAGCGCAGCTTTGCTACCGCACGTGCCGTTGCAAAGATGGCCAGAGATTTAACTATTCAGAATGTATATGTTGTTGTGAGTAAGTTTCACGGGGGCAATGCATCCTCTATTAAAGATGAACTGCGGGATTTAAACGTCATTGGTTTTCTGCCCTATAAGGTAGAGGCGGTTTACGCTGATCTACAAGGAGGGACGATCTTTGATTTGTGTCCTGATCTGGTAGAAGAAGCCGCTGCTATTTTAGATCAAATTGACAAAGAGCTGTCAGAGGTTGATGAGAAAAGCTAAGTGTAAATAAGTAAATGGGAAGAAGCCAGGAGTACCAATTGACAATACTCCTGGCTTCTTCCTGTCTGTCGCATCTTCGCAGTTCAGATTGTTTTATTGTTTCCCTGTCTCTCTTTTTTCTGTGTTCACTGCGCCTTAGTGGTTCCCTTGTGTTTTATATGTTTTAAAAGATAACTATTCTATGTTATTATGGATGAAGAAGAATTATTATATGGAAAACGGAGGATCATAAAGTGAAAAAAATCATTGTATTTCTACTCATATGTACTATGACGGTTGCTCTCGGAGCTTGCGCTAACAGTAAAAAAGAAGGCGCTGATTCGAAACCGGGACAACTGCAGAATATTACCATTGGACTTATGCCTGACGTGGATTCCATTCCCTTCATCATTGCCCAGGAAAAAGGGTATTTTAAAGAAGAAGGTGTAACGGTCATACTCAAACCATTTCGCAGTGCTGTAGACCGGGATAGTGCTCTGCAAAGCGGCAATTTAGATGGAGCGATTTCGGACATGCTGGCAGAAGCCTTTGCTAAGGAAGGTGGATTTGATACCGTGATTACCTCTTTGACAAGCGGCAGTTATAAGCTGGTCATTAGTAAAGATGAAAAGATTACATCCATTAAAGAGCTGAAAGGCAAGGATGTTGCTATATCAAAAAATACAATTATTGAATATGTAACAGACAAGATTATGACACAAGGGGGACTTACTCCAGAGGACATTCATAAAGTTGTGATCCCTCAAATCCCTACAAGGCTGGAAATGCTGCAAAGCGGCAAGGTGGCTGCTGCCACACTGCCCGAGCCTATGGCAAGTATTGCTGTGCGTAATGGCGGCAAGTTATTAAATAGCTCAGATCAATTGGGCATCAATCCTGGCGTTTTGATTTTTACGACTAAGGCAGTGAATGAAAAAGATAAGGAACTTCAAAAGATGTATCGAGCTTACAATAAAGCCATAGAGTATCTGTCCAAGGAGCCCATGGACAACTATATTGATCTGCTAATCGAAAAAGGCGGTTTTCCTGAAAGTGTGAAGGGCGCGCTGGTTCTGCCTCAATATAAAAAAGCCGTGGCACCAGGAGCAGCTGATGTTGAAGATTGTCTGACATGGCTTAAAGCCAGACAATTGATTCAAAAGGCCTATCCCTACAAAGAATTGGTTGATGATCGGTTTGTAAGGTAATGATTCAAATTAAGAACTTACACGTTACCTATGAGGCTATGGGAGAGGGATACGTTGCTCTTGAAAATATTAACTTGGAGATTGGAGCAGGAGAGACCTGTGCGATTATTGGCCCATCTGGCTGCGGCAAGTCCACGCTTTTAAAAGTATTGGCAGGGATTATCCGAAAATATCAAGGTGTAGTAGAAATAAATGGACAGCCTATTATGCCGATGCAACAGAAAATTGGATTTATTCCCCAAAACTATGGACTGCTGCCTTGGAAGAATGTATATGAGAATATTCGTTTGAGTGCCAAAATTAAAAATAAAAAAGATTGCGATCATTCTAAAGAACTGGATTTTTTTATTCAGCAATTAGGATTGGCAGGCTTGGAAGGCAGGTATCCTGGAGAATTAAGTGGTGGGCAGCAGCAGCGAGTTGCACTGGCTCGCTCCTTTCTGCTAAAGCCGGATTTACTATTAATGGATGAGCCCTTTTCTGCTTTAGATGCGATGACGCGAGAAGAAATACAAAATGTTTTTCTGGATGTTTGGCGCAAATATTCCGTTTCCACCATTCTTGTTACTCACTATGTAGAAGAGGCTTTGTATTTAGGGCAAAAGATTGTAATTCTATCTGGTATTCCCGGTACGATTAGTAAAGTAATTGATAATCCTCTCTTCGGCATTGACGATATTCGAAACCATCAGGATTTTTTCCAACTCAGCCTTGCACTGCGAAAAATGATAAAAGAGGATTGGTCAAAATGATAGAACAGCGAAGGGGAGTTTGGTATCTTTATGGCATACTGATTTTTTTCACGTTATGGTATATGGCCGCAAGCTTAGTCAATCTGCCAATTATCCCAACGCCTTGGATTGTGATGAAGAATCTGTTAGGGATTTTTGTTTCCAAAATTCTAATTCATGGTTCTTATAGTCTATGGCGTATTGTGGCGGGGGTTATCTTAGCTGTGATTGTCGGGGTTCCCGCAGGTTTATACATGGGGTATTTTCCCAAATGGGATAGGGCTCTATCCCCCATTGTTTATTTAACTTACCCTATTCCTAAGATTGCATTATTACCAATTATGATGCTCCTGCTGGGATTAGGAGAAGTATCAAAAATCCTTATGATTTTTCTAATCATTATTTTTCAGGTCATTATAGCCGTACGGGATGGAGTCAAAAGCATACCCAAGGAAACGTATTATCCTCTATATTCGTTAGGGGCTTCATTTAGTGACATTTTCTGGGAGATTCTCATACCTGCTTCCATGCCTAAATTTCTGACATCCATACGAGTAGCTATGGCAACAGCCATCTCGGTGCTGTTCTTTACAGAAACATTTGGCACTGAGTATGGGATGGGATATTTCATCATGGATGCCTGGATGCGGGTAAACTATTTGGAAATGTATTCGGGAATTGTAGTACTGAGCTGCATGGGCCTGGTTTTGTTCGGTGTAATTGATTATTTGGATCGAAAAATATGCCACTGGCAGTATAAATAAATTAGAATGTAGTGTATAAAGTCCCAGTACGATTCTCTTGTGAAAGAATCGTACTGGGACTTTATAATGATATTAGGTAAAAATTAGAAGCCACTGTTATCAGAGCCTTTTTTTTGATTCGAGATACAAAACTTTTATAAATTTTTTAATATTGATATGAGAATTGGAGATGGAAGGTTTTATATTATTCTGTAAGTTGAGCATCATTTTTCGAACTTCAACGAAATCATAGAATTTTGGTGCGTATTCTTCAAATTTTGGATTGGTATAATCCGTAACCCCGATGGAAGATAGATGATGCAGTCCCTGAAAGATAGCGCGACGTACTCGCTGCTCTAATGCTTTAGTTTCTTTTTTTATATCATTTGGATCCGATAAGCCTAATTTCTTCATTGCTACATTGTTAAAGATATCTTTTAAAGCAGGAAAATCCTGTTCTAAGGGTTGATGATTCTCATAGCTTTTCAGATAGTCCAGCATGCCTAACAAGTCGTTGCAGCCATTTTCGCCGATCATTCCCAGTTCAGCCAGCAAGTTTTGTCCCGATGCCACAATGGAGTGTTTACTTATCGCAGCAGTTCCAGATGCAGGAGGATTTTTTTCAGTATTAAGTACATTCAGGTTTTTCTCAATATTATGAATTACATTCTGCAGTCTTACATGCTCCATTACATTTTGAATAATGCCGATCACTTCTAGTCGATTAATGGGCTTGGTAATATAATAGTTTACTCCTAATACATAGGCATTACCGATCATCTCTTTATTATCTATTTGAGAGAGCATGATAATTTTTCCGTCAAATCCAGGCTTAATTGCACGAACCGTCTCAATTCCATCCCGCAGGGGCATCAGTAGATCCATTATGAGAATATCAACGGCTTTCCCGTTTAACAGATGATCGTCGATGGCAGCGCCATTTTCCGCTTCTCCTACTACAATTCCGAGGTCATAATCTTCAATGATTTCTGACATCATAGAACGGATTGCCTCATCATCATCAACAATAAAAAAACGCATGATATTATCCTTCCCTTATTAAGTGTTGTGGCGGTAACGTTATAGTGAAAATGGTTTCATTTCCAGGGGGATTTTCTTCGAGTGTAAGATTGCCCTTTAGACTATTGGCTAAATCTTTACTATATGGCAGACCCATGCCTGTAGATGGATTGCCAGCTGCATCAAACTTAGTAGTGTAGCCAGGTTTGAAAATCAGATTTCTTTTTTTAAATGGAATTCCTGGCCCTGTGTCGGCTACCTGAAAAGTGATATATTGCTCCTTGTGATAAAACAGGATTCTGATACAGCCAGAATCTTGAATAGATTCTACGGCGTTGGAAACCAGGTTATTAACGAGTGATAAAACAGTATATACGTGCAATGGAGGTAGTGTTTTTTCAACCTGCAGGTCAAAAGTTATATTTTTGCCTAAAGAGCGGGCATATTTTTGATGGGATTGTACGATAATTTCGCCCAGTTCTGAAGCAGTCATATAGTCATGGAATTCACCATCTGAGATTAACTGGGTAAGACTGGCATAGATTCTTTGGTTATCTTTTTTTATTTCATGTACTTGCCCGGCGATTTCCAGTATGTTCTGAGCAAGTTGGTTTTTAGTAAGCAAAAAATGATCATCATTTACTTCTTTGTATAATTTATAACAGTCCCGCGTAATATTCTCCGCATTTTGCAATGACTTTGTAAGCTGAATGGCTTCTTCATATAAGCTAGAGATTAATAGTAGTATGTGCTTATTCTGTTCCTTTTGCTGCTCAGCGGCAAATTCCGCATGGCGTAAATTTATAATAAAAAAGAAGCTAAGAACAAAAAAGCTGCGTATAACGGCAGCAATGAGAAGCTTACTAATCATCGAAAATGTAAGTATAAAGGCTGCACTAGAATAGGTAAGGGGGAGTAAAAGTTCTACAATACTAGCGGTAATTTCTGCTAGTATAGACAATAGGCCAATACGTAAGGGGCTGCTATATAAATCATTGGCTTTTGCCAAATAAAAGATCCCTGCATAAATCACATAATAAAAAAATGCCGGCAGATGAAATAAAAAACTAGAAATCCAAGATCCGTCTCCAGTGCTCCAGTCTAAGACCATGCGAAAGACTAAAACGGACAAGCCTGCAAGTAAGCCTGACAGCATAAATGAAGTGCTGCGCAGCCATAATAGAAAAAATAAAAATGCTGGTGAGCCAAAGCTAACACGGAAAGAGTGAAACTCTCCTTCAAAAGGATAAAATTTCAATTCTCCGGCTAAGGGGACAATGGCTATCATTAGCAAAATTGCAATATAGTGTTTCTTCATTGGGTACACTTCCTTGAAAAGATTCTTGGCAGTGCTGTTGGTACTCTCTACAGAATAACAGAAAATATAACGGTCTTCCAGGCATTCTTTTTAAAGTTTTCAGTAGCTTTCTAGTATTATGTTGGATTTTATAGGCTGTGTGATACAGTAAAATCAGAAAATTGTATTACATTAGATTTTTACATCATACCAGAGAAAATAGAAAGGAAGATGAAAAAAATGAAGAAAATAAAATTTGGATTAGGTATGCAGATTCTGATTGGTCTAGTATTAGGCGTTGCAGTCGGTGCCGCTTATTATGGTGACCCAACGATTGAAGGGTATCTCAAACCATTAGGCGACATGTTTATCAGACTGATTAAAATGATTGTGGTGCCCATCGTGGTTTCCTCCCTGATTGTTGGGATTGCCGGTGTTGGTGATGCCAAGAAACTGGGGAAAATAGGCGGTAAAACCATTCTGTTTTTCGAAATTGTCACAACGATAGCCATTATTATGGGACTTATTATTGCCAACGTTATTAAACCGGGAATTGGCATTGAGAACAGTGGTACTCTTGCTAAAACGAATATTGCCAATTATGTGAATACTGCAGAAAATATGAGCCAGCATAGTTTCGCTGACACATTTGTTAATATTGTTCCTACGAATGTGTTTGATGTACTGGCTAAGGGAGATTTACTAGCTATTATATTTTTTTCTGTGATGTTTGGTTTAGGCGTAGCAGCGATTGGGGAAAAAGGAAAACCTGTTCTTAAGCTTTGCGAAGGAATTGCAGAAACCATGTT
>CAMKSY010000072.1 GCA_946415545.1 uncultured Pelosinus sp.
CGTAACTTGACAGATTATATGATTACTCTGCTGGCGCAAAAAGGAGGAATAATGGGAATTAATTTCTCAGGGAACTTCTTAGCTGGATCAAATTGGAGCAGAGTGGATGATATGGTATGCCATATTAAACATATTGTAAAAATTGGCGGTATTGATGTAGTGGCTTTAGGAACAGATTTCGACGGTATCGATTATCTTCTGGAAATCTCTCACCTTGGTAATATTGATAAATTGATAAATGCACTTATTTGTAATGGGTTTACCACAGGTGATATCGAAAAAATTTGTTATGAGAATGCAATTAGAATTATTAAAGAATGTTTATGAAATTCGTACTTTGGAGGCAGAAATGAAGCATATTCGCGGAAATATTGGTTTCCATGATTCACAAAATAAACGACAGCAGATACTTGAGGCAGCTTATACTGTATTTTCCAGCAAAGGGTATCATAGAGCTACAGTAGATGAAATTATTTCTTTAGCTGATACTGGCAAAGGTACAGTATACAATTATTTTGTTAATAAGGAGCAGCTTTTTTACACGCTAATTAAGGAATGCAGTATGCCATTTCAAGTCATTATTGAAGGTATCGTTAATTCTTCTGAGCCTCCTTTAGAAAAGGTAGAAACAATAATAAAAGCATTTCTGGAGTTTTATGTGAAGCATGCTAACTTATGGCGTGTTATGATGCATGAAGTGCGTGGATTTGGTGCTGCTGGATCATCAAATTTTACCAAAGAACAGTTAGAAAAATATCAATCCTGTTTCTGTGAGACAATTGGTATAATTGAAAAAGTATTATTAGAAGCCCAAAGTAAAGGCTTTATTCGTGAAAGCTGTGATGCTACACGGGCGGCTCATGGTTTGTTTAGTGTTATTGTAACCTTTGTATTCCGCGATTTTGTAGATGAAAATATTGGTGAAACAGCGCATACTATTGCTGAGCTCTTTTTATACGGCGCAGCAGAGAAATAAAAAATTTGGAAATAATTGACTCAGCAGTCAAAGAGTCTAAGGCGGTTATAGCAGAATACAAATAAAGACTTGACCATCAGGGTCAAGTCTTTATTTGTATATGAATTTTACTTCGATACTTAACACACTAATTAAGCTGTCTAGTTATGAAAAACACGACTGCTAATAAAGGGAAAATAACCAGCAGCAGCGGATTCCCACTCTGGACTAAAAGAAATAATAAGCTAGTAGCTAATAACGGAATAACTACCCAAATACAGAAGGCAGAAATGAAATCGCTGATTCTTTCTCTGGCCATAGTGAAAACCTCCTGCTTGGTATTATCCGTAAATTCTCATTGTACTATTCAAGGTGGCAAGCTCATTGACAAGTATTATATGTATGAAATTAAGGATTCCATTACCTTGTACATTGAAATCATCTCCCTAGTATCATCTACCATTGGCAAATTTTCTTCATTGTTCAATGGAATCACCCCCTATGTTAATATCATACAGTTGCTTTCAAAAAGCGATTTATTAAGCTTGTCTTTAGTATAATACAAAGAAAAACATTCTTCAAGAGCATTGGATGTATACGTAAAAAGTATCTTAATGGTATATAAAAATACAATAAAATACAAATTTGAATGTTTTTTTAAAAAAACTTGGATAATTAGTAAATGAAATTTAAGCAGGATTTTTATTAGTTTTGTATAAAATAAGAAATAATAATAGAAATAAATTGGTCTGAAAATCCAGGAGGTAAAAAATGCTATTTGATAGTCATATGCACACCTGTTTCTCAACAGATTCAAAAATGAAAATGACTGACGCTGTAGCAAGGGCAGAGAAATTAAATATAGGAATTATTATTACCGAACATATGGATGTTGCGTATCCTGAACCAATGGCTTTTATTTTTGATATAGAAGAATATTTCTCCCAGTATGAGGCGTATCGCAATGAAAAAGTTCTGCTAGGCATAGAAATAGGTATGCGTTCGGATTGTTTAGAAGAAAATTGCCGATTAATCGAAAAGTATCCTTTTGACTATGTGATTGGGTCGGTACATGTAATTGATAATATTGATATATATATTCCGGAATTTTATCAGGGAAGAAGTAAACAAGAAGTATATGAACATTATTTTAATGCCATGAAGCAATGTGTGACCTGCTATGATGGCATCCATAGTTTAGGGCATATTGATTATATTGCCAGATATGCACGCTTTGCAGATCCAGAAATCTACTATAATGAATTTAGTGATTCTATTGATGAGATTCTAATGGTTTTAGCCCAAAAAGAAAAAGCCCTGGAGATTAATACTAGACGTTTGAGGAATAAAGCCGCGGTAGAGACGATAATGCCCATCTATAAGCGTTTTAATGAACTGGGAGGACGTATTGTAACAATTGGATCCGATGCTCACCATGTCAATGATATTGGCAGAGATTTACAAGCGGGTTTAGAAATTGCGGAACGTTCCAATTTGAATGTTGTATACTTCAAAGAGGGGAAGCCTCAGTTCCGGAAGTAAAGGAATGGCAGCTTCCATCAATCGCCAGATGGTAAAAGTATCCCCTCCATATACTCATGGAGGGGATACTTTTACCAAGCTGTTATTACGGTGCCTTGAAAATGTTCAGCCACAAAGGTTTTAACCTCCTGTGATTGGTAGGCTGTAATGATTTTTTTCATGTCTTTATGATTGACATTTTCAGTCCCAGCGACTAATAAATTTATATATGGTGAATGTATATCCTCTAATAGTAGCGCATCTCTGGTTGGCAGTAAGCCAATTTCCGCAGTATAATTGGCATTGATAAGGGCAATATCTACCTTATCAATCGCCGAAGCAATCTGTGTGGCATCTATCTGTATAAATTTAAGATTCTTAGGATTATCTACAATATCGTCAAGAGTTCTTAGAGAATCTGTTGTTCTCTTGCAGATAATAAGACCGGATTTTTCTAATAACAGCAGGGCTCGACTGCTATTCCACAAATCCTGGGGAATGGCAGCTATACTGTTAGTCTGCAATGCACTAAGATTATGAATTTTTTTAGAATAGATTCCCATGGGGAACAGAACGGTTTTAGCAATCGGAGTAATCGCATAGTTGTGATCTTCAAGTGTTTTATCAAGATAAGGTTGATTCTGAAAGCTATTAAGATTTATTTCTCCGCGGTGCAAAGAACCATTGAGCTTACTATAATCAGTAAATACAATAATTTGCAGATCAATACCATCTTTTGCGACTATCGTTTTAACTAGGTTCATAATTGCAAAATGGGGACCGGCTGAAACCCCTACTTTTATTGGTCTATATACACGACTCATATGTAATGAACTATGCCATGACAGCAATGCCGCGATACTTGCCAGTATAAAAAAAGTAGTGAAGATTTGCAGCCGCTTCCCCATAAAGGTTCCCTCCAGAATGATTAGAATGCTGGTAATACAGCACCTTGATATTTTTCGTTAATGAATTTTTTAACTTCGTCAGATGTTAAAGCTTTGGTTAATTTCTGAATTTCAGGGCGATTTTCGTCACCTTTACGTACGGTCAAGATATTAGCATAGGGAGAATCTTTTGGTTCGAGGAAGAGAGCATCCTTAGTAGGTACCAATTTAGCTTCCAGAGCATAGTTGGTATTGATGACAGCAATGGTTACATCTTCAAGTACACGAGGAAGTTGAGGAGCTTCTAATTCACTAATTTGAATATTTTTAGAATTGGTTACAATATCACTTACTGTAGCACTAACGCCTACGCCATCTTTTAATTTAATGAGTCCTGCTTTTTCTAAGATTGCTAGAGCACGACCCCCATTTGTAGGATCATTAGGGATTGCTACTTTAGCGCCGTCTGCCAATTCATTCAAGTTTTTAATCTTCTTTGAATAAATTCCCATTGGTTCAATGTGAACGGCAGCAGTATAGGTTAATGCCAAATTGCGTTCTGTGGAGAATTTATTTAGGTAAGGAATATGCTGGAAGAAGTTTGCATCCAATTCTTTTTCGGCTACTGCAATATTTGGCTTAACATAATCTGTAAATTCAACAATCTGTAGATCGATTCCTTCTTTAGCTAAGAGTGGTTTTACTACATTTAAGATTTCCGCATGAGGAACAGGAGTAGCACCAACTTTTAGTACAGTAGTCTTAGCAGCAGGGGCAGCAGGAGCTTCTTTTTGACTGCAGCCACTTACTAATATTCCTAAACTAAGAATTCCAATAAGAACAAGAAATAGTTTTTTCATAACAATAATCCTCCTAAGTGTGTTTGATGTTTTTTATAGAAAGCCTAAATCAATAAATTAGGCTGCTTCTATTTCTTGTTGAGACGGTTCGATATATAATCACCAGTGGATTGAACAATTTGTACTTGCGCAATTAAGATAACCACCGTAATTAACATGATATCGGCGCGAAAGCGCTGGTAACCATAACGAATTGCTAAATCACCTAAACCACCGCCGCCAATTGCTCCTGCCATTGCTGAGTAGCCAATCAGACTTATAATGGTAAGGGTGAGTCCTAACACAATCGCAGGTAAAGACTCAGGAATGAGAACCTTTGTAATAATCTCTCTTGGGGATGCTCCCATTGCTTGGGCAGCTTCGATTACGCCGTAATCTACTTCTTTCAGGGCTGATTCTACGATACGAGCCACAAAAGGAATGGCTGCGATACTTAATGGCACAATGGCAGCATTTGTTCCAATTGACGTACCTACCAGTAACCTGGTTACCGGTATAATTGCTACCATTAGAATAATGAATGGTGTAGAGCGGGTTGCATTTACAATAGCCCCTAAGATTCGATTGAGAGGCGTATTCTCTAAAATATGTCCCTTATTAGTAGTAACGAGTATAATGCCTAGGGGTATGCCCACTAACGCAGAAATAAAACTGGAGACGGCAACCATATATGTTGTTTCCCATAAGGATTTAACCAACAGCACGAGCATTTCTTGCGACATAACCAATCACCTCAATTCCTAATTCACGTGTTTTTAAATAACTAAGGGCTTGCTGCAACGAGGACTGTTCGCCCGATAATTCTACAATTAATGTACCGAAAGGTATGGTTTGAATATGATCAATATTTCCGTACAAAATACTAGCATCAATAGCAAAGCGGCGAATCATGCTGGAAATAACCGGTTCTTCTGTAGAATGTCCAATAAAAGACAAACGCAATATTAAATTACTATCAGCCGACGGTTCCGATGCCAGAGTAATCTCTTTAAAGAAATCAGGCAGGTTATGATTAATAATAGAACTAATGAATTCCTTTGTAGTATTGGATTGCGGTTGTGTAAAAATATCAATGACCTTACCCTGCTCAATAATCTTACCGCCTTCAATTACAGCGACTTGGTTACAAATCTCTTTAATAACCTGCATTTCGTGAGTAATAAGGACGATGGTAAGTTGGAATTTTCGATTAATATCTTTTAAGAGCTCTAAAATTGATTTTGTGGTTTGCGGGTCGAGAGCTGAAGTCGCTTCATCACATAATAATACTTTAGGATGGTTAGCCAAGGCTCTTGCGATGCCCACTCGTTGTTTTTGTCCACCACTTAATTGCGCTGGATATTGATCTTTTTTATCGCTTAACCCTACCAATTCTAATAGATGCAATACTTCTTTATTAATTTCTTCTTTACTCCGTTTTGCCAATTCTAAAGGAAAGGCTATGTTTTGGTATACAGTACGTGAAGATAATAAATTGAAATGTTGAAAGATCATGCCAATCTTTTTACGCTGCTCCCGGAGTTCTTGTTCGTTTAATGATGTTAATTCCTGCCCATCTACTGTAACAATGCCCTTAGTAGGGCTTTCTAACATATTAATGCAGCGGACTAACGTGCTTTTTCCCGCACCGCTGGTTCCAATAATGCCGAATATTTCTCCTTGTTTCACAGATACGTTAACGCCTCGTAGGGCATGAATTGTGCCGTTATCGCTTTGATAGACCTTTTCTATATCTTGCAGTTTAATCAATGAAATAGCTCCCTTCCTCTTAGTTCTGAAATAACAAAAAAACCGCTCCATAAATGAAGCGTGTTATCAAACTGAATTGCGCTTAATCAATCCTGTGGATTTGGCACCGTTTCACAAGTGAATGGTTGCCGCAGCTTCATTGGGCCATTCCCTCAACTGCTCTTGATGAAAAATATTAACTTGTTAATGAATATATTAGCAGTTCTATATAATAGTGTCAAGAAAAAAATGACTTTGCAAATGGGAAATCATAATGTTATAATTTCACTAAGTAAAGCTTAAAAGCAATAAAGGATTTAAAAGAATGGGGGAAAAGAAAAATGCCTACAAATCCTAAATTGAAAGATGACTTAACAGATCAATTATTTCGTTCTATTTTATTGTTAGAAAATCAAGAAGAATGTTATCAATTTTTTGAAGATATTTGTACCGTTAGTGAATTAAAATCTCTCGCCCAACGTATGGAAGTAGCACGTATGTTAAGAGCTGGTCATACGTATGATGACATTGTAGAAAAAACAGGAGCTAGTACTGCAACCATTAGTCGAGTAAAGCGCTGTTTACATTATGGTGCTGACGGGTATAAGTTTATGTTAGAAAGACTCGAAGATCAAGAAGATCATAGGTAAATAGCACGTAAAGTATTTCTAAGAGAATATTAAATTACTGGGATAGGGGTGTTTCTATTTATGAAGCAATATGAATTTCTTCCTCAGGTTCCATATGGGACAAGAGATTTCTTACCGAGAGAAGCTAGTCAGAAACGTGCTGTGGAAGGGGCCTTGGCTCAGTTATTTGCAAATTGGGGATACGATGAGGTTGTTACTCCAACCATTGAGTATTTGGAAACGATGACTGTTGGAGTAGGCAACGACTTAGATCAGCATATGTTTAAATTCTTTGATAAAAGTAATCGTATATTGGCATTACGTCCAGACATGACAACTCCGATGGCTCGTGTGGCAGCTACCCGATTCAAAGGTAGTCCAAGTCCAATGAAGCTATTTTATATAACGAATGTCTTTCGTTATGAACAAGCTCAGGCAGGAAGGCAATGTGAATTTTATCAGGCTGGAGTGGAAATTATGGGGGCGTCAGAGCCAGCAGCTGATGCGGAGGTCATTGCTTTAGCAGTAGAATCGATGCTGAAATCTGGTTTGCAGAAATTTAAAATTGGTTTAGGGCAAGTTGATTTTATTAATGGAATTATGGAGCAGAGCGAACTTTCTATCGTACAACGGCAGCAGATAAAGCATGCGATGGTAACGCGGGATTTAGTAGGTTTAGGTGAAATACTCGTAAAGACCGGTCTTAGCCAAAGTGATCAGACTCTACTGAGAAATATTCCATTACTTCATGGTAGAGAAGATATGCTCAAACAAGCCTATAGTATGGTAACAAATGATAAAAGTCGTAAAGCCTTAGACAACTTAGCTAATATTTATCATCTATTAGAAAACTATGGTGTTTCCCAATATGTTGATTTTGATTTAGGTATCATTCGTGATTTTGAGTATTATACAGGCATGGTCTTTGAAGGATATACGGCAGGCCTTGGATTTCCGATCTGCGGTGGTGGACGGTACGATACTATGTTAAACTCATTTGGGATGAATTGTGGTGCTACTGGCTTTGCCTTAGGTATTGAAAGAGTACTGTTAGCATTAGAGCGTCAGGGGATTGATGGTACTCAAAATTGTAAAGATGTTTATATCGGCTGGAATAAAGAGAACCTGGTGAAGGCAATAAAACAAGCTGATACTTTGCGTAATTCAGGTTGCAGCGTAGAATTAGCGGTTATTCCAGAATCTTCTGCACAAGCAAAAGAGAGTCAAAAGCGTAAAGGCTATGCAAAGCTGGTGTATGTAGAATAATGGGTGGATCAATAAATGTTACATAGAATAAAGCAGGTATTTGCTGCACTTACTGCCTCAATTACACCAAAAGATAGAGAGTTTATTGAACAGCATTTAAACTCAGAAGCACAAAAATTATTTTGGGCGATGAATGTGCCAGATCAGCGGCATGCTCTAAATGTAGCATATACAGCACTTCGTTTAGCGAATAACTATTCAAATGTAAATAGCAAATTACTGGTGAAATGTGCCTTGCTTCATGATGTAGGAAAAGTAAAAGGTGATATTAGTACAATTGATAAGATTATAACTGTTATAGGAGATTATTTTTTTCAAAATCAATTAAGAAAATGGGAAAAGCAAGGGCGCGGAAGTAAGATGCAAAATCTTCGCCATGCGTTTTATATTTATTTTCATCATGCTGCTGTTAGTGCTGGTATGTTGAGGAAAATTGGTGAGAGACCTGAGATGATTGATATAATTGCGAATCATCACAAAACTCCAGCAGAAGGTGATCCACTGGAGTTAACGCTGCTTATAGAGTCTGACAATAGGAATTGAAAGATCAATATCCTTTTATCTTATCAATGATATTTAACATTTCTTTATTTTGCTGAAATCTTGATAGGTTATCGGCAAAAAGTTTCACTGCTCTGTCCAAATAGCTTGGCGATAAAGCTGCTACATGGGGAGTAATGATTACATTTTGCATATCCCATAGCGGGGAAGAATCAGAAAGAGGCTCTTCATCAAACACGTCTAGACATGCACCTTTTATCAAGCCTTGTTGTAAAGCCGTTATTAAATCATCTTGTTTAATGATACCGCCTCGGGCAATGTTAATAATATAAGCAGATGGTTTCATAACGGAAAACTCATTTATCGTAAATAAATGTTTCGTTTCATTTAATAAAGGCAGGGCTGTGACTACAAAATCGGAAAGTGAAAGTAACTCATGGAGTTTTTCAGGAGGATAGAGCTCATCAACAAATAACTCTTTTGTCATGGTTTGTTTGCTTGCAATAACTTTCATTCCCAGCCCTTTGGCTTTTTTAGCAATTTCGCGTCCGATACTGCCAAGACCTACAATACCGATGGTTTTGTCATGAATTTCGTTGACGACTGTCCGTTTCCATTGATGCTTTGCTTGCTGCCGAATAAATATATCCAATCCTCGCGTAAAAACAAGCATCATAGCAAATACATGTTCCGAAACCGGAATGCCATGAATACCTCTTGAGTTGGTTATAATCGTATTGGCATTTTGAATTTCAGGAAAGATCAAACCTTCGACTCCTGCACTTAAGCTATGTATCCATGTTAATTTAGGGGCAGCAAGATAGAGAGGACGGACATCCATGGACCCCCAAGGAACTAAAATATCGATGTCGCGAATGTGCTCTGCAGCTTTTTCATAATCACATGTTATGATATTGCTGTTAGGAGCACTACTTTGAATTATTTTCATATGACGGTCTGCTAAGTTATTGATTACAAGAATATTTAAGTTGGGCATAATATGACACCCCTTTATGTATATTTTAATACTGAATCATAGGGTTTACAACTTACTGGTTCAAAATAAAAATTTTACTATTCTTATGAGAAATGATTCTACATCTGCATCTAAAAATCCTACATTTATATTGACGAATATTTTAACAAATGATAATATAGCACTATGTTAATGCTTTAAATAACTAAAGTAATATAGGGGGATCCTCATGACATCAAGTGACATGGAATATCTTACAATTGCGTTGCCCAAGGGAAAATTATTTGCACCTTCGGCCGAATTATTAGCGAAAGTAGGATGTACAGCAGAAGACCTGAGCGAAAACTCACGTAAATTAGTAATCACGAATGAAAAAGAAAAATTGCATTTTATCATCACGAAAACGGCAGATTTGCCAACGTATGTTGAATATGGTGCAGCTGATATTGGAATTATCGGCAAAGATGTATTATTGGAAGAAGAGAAAGATCTTTATGAATTATTAGATTTAAAATTTGGCTTGTGTCGAATGATGGTAGCGGTTCCAGAAGCTTTAAAACGAGAAAAACTAAGTGACTATGCGCATATGCGAGTAGCTACTAAATATCCTCGTATAGCAGAAAGCTTTTTTCATAGTATGGGCATTCAGATGGAATTTATTAAATTAAATGGTTCTATCGAATTGGCGCCTATGGTTGGTTTAGCAGAAATTATTGTAGATTTGGTAGAGACAGGACGTACGTTAAAGGCGAATAATTTATTGGAAGTAGCGACCATCCAGCCTGTTACGGCTCGCTTTATTGCGAATCGGGTAAGTTTTAAACTTAAATTTGACCGCATTAATAAAATTACTGAAGAATTAAGAACCCTCCTAGAAAGTGTGGTGATTCCGTGAAAATTGTATATGCAAAAGAGAAGACACTAGAGGAACTAAGTGAGCTATTAATAAAACCGCCTTTTGACCAGGTGATATTAGGAGAAGGTGCACAGAGTCATATTAAGAAGGTATTCGGTAGTGAATTAACAGCGTCTCAGGTAGTCGATAAAATTATTCATGATGTACGCCTGCAAGGAGATAGAGCAGTATTTCAATATACTAAGGCAATTGATGGAGTAGTTTTAAATGAAGATACCTTAGAAGTTACTGAGGCGGAGTTTCAAGAGGCTTTAGCAGAGGTTGATGAGAAGTTATTGGCTGCTATACGACATGCCATTGGGAATGTTAAAGCTTTTCATACAGAGCAGCTTCCTAAGACCTGGCTTACTTATCGAGAGCATGGAGCAATGCTGGGACAAAGCTGTATTCCTTTAGAACGAGTAGGAATGTACGTGCCTGGGGGCACTGCTATTTATCCATCCTCTGTTATTATGAACGCAGTTCCTGCCGCTGTTGCGGGTGTAAAAGAAATTATTATGGTGGTGCCGCCTAGTAAGGATGGCAGCGTTAATCCCAGTATTTTAGCGGCAGCCCGGGAATCGGGTGTGACCAGAGTGTTTAAAGCAGGAGGAGCGCAGGCTATTGCTGCCCTAGCCTTTGGTACCAAGCTGATTCCTAAGGTTGATAAAATCACAGGACCTGGTAATATCTTTGTCACTTTAGCTAAGAAAGCGGTGTATGGACATTGTGATATTGATATGTTAGCGGGACCAAGTGAGATTTTAATTGTTGCGGATGAAACCGCAGACCCTTCGTATATTGCTGCTGATATGCTCAGTCAGGCTGAGCATGATGTATTAGCATCCAGCATTTTAATTACGGATAGCAGTAGCCTTGTGAGTAAAGTGGAAATAGAACTTGAGCGCCAGTTGGCTAAGCTGCCTCGCAGGGAAATTGCTGAAGCATCGCTGAAGAAAAATGGATTGATCATTATAACGGAAAACAGTATGCAGGCGATCGAATTGGCGAATTTATCAGCACCAGAACATCTAGAGATCATAACAGAGCAGCCTTTTGCCTTGCTGCCTTATGTAAAAAATGCAGGCGCTGTATTTTTGGGACCTTATTCGCCAGAGCCATTGGGGGATTACTTAGCTGGACCCAATCATGTATTGCCAACTGGGGGAACAGCTCGTTTTTATTCCGTGTTAAATGTAGAAACCTTTATGAAAAGAACCAGTATTATTGCATATAGCCAAAAAGCGTTGCAGGCAGTAGCAAATCAAGTAATTATATTAGCAGAGGCAGAAGGACTACAGGCTCATGCCAATGCGATCAGAGTGAGGGGAAAAAATAATGTTTGATTATAGACCAGGATTAGAAAATATACAGTCCTACTTAGTAGAAGAAAAGGATTGGGATTGCAAGCTAGATGCGAATGAAAGCCCTAATAATTTACCTCCTTTAGTGCATGAAAGAGTCATGAATCAAATTGAATATATGGCATTTAACCGTTATCCTGATATCGCAATGCTAGATCTACGGGCATTGATTGCAGAAGCTTTTGCGATCACAATTCAAAATATTGTAATTGGTAATGGATCTAGCGAAATCTTGTTGGCTTTATGCCAAACTTTTGGCGGACCAGGAAGGAGCATTGTTTTTCCGGTGCCTTCCTTTTCCATGTATGGTATTTATGCTCAATTAACGGACAGCCAAGCGGTTCCAGTAATATTAAATGAAGACTTTTCCTTATCACCGGAAAAGGTTGTGGAAGCGGCTGAGCAGTCTAATGCTAAGTTGATACTTCTATGCAATCCCAATAACCCCACAGGTACAATTATTCCGCAAGAGGATATTGAATATATTCTAAGTAAAGTACAATGTCCCGTTGTGGTTGATGAAGCTTATTATGAATTCTATGGTCAATCTGCTGTAAATTATATGAAAAAATATGACCATTTAATTGTGGCTAGAACCTTATCCAAAGCTTACGGCTTAGCATCCATTCGTGTAGGATATATGTTAGCTAACGCTGAAATTGTATCTATGGTAAATAAAGTTATGATGCCTTACCACATTAATGCCTTGTCGCTGATTACTGCCCAAGTAGTATATCAAATGCGAGATGAGTTCATGCCGATCATTGGTCAGATTATTGGGGAGCGCAAACGTTTAGCTGATTCGCTGTCTGCAATCCCAGGTATTACAGTCTATCCTTCAGAGACTAATTTTATTTTAATAAAAACGGAAAAAGCACAAAAGCTGAGTGCTTACTTATCTGAGAAAAATATTGGTATTAGAGATTTTAGTACAGCACCTCTTCTTATCAATTGCATTAGAATTACAGTTGGAACGCCTTTAGAAAATGATAAGGTATATAAGGCTATTAAAGCGTTTATGGGTGAGTAAAATAAGGCTATTTATAAATACTGGGAAAGAAGGTTCTAAATGATGCGTACTGCGACAATGAAGCGGCAAACCGCTGAAACCAATATCTCAATGACGTTAAATATCGATGGAAATGGTAAAAGTGAAATCGCAACAGGGATTGGATTTTTTGACCATATGTTACTGCTACTAGCCAAACATGGCTTTATGGATTTGCAGCTCATTGCGCAAGGCGATTTGCTGGTAGATGGGCATCATACTGTAGAAGATACAGGCATTGTCTTAGGTCAGGCTCTAGCAAAAGCTTTAGGTGATAAAAGTGGTATGAAACGATATAGTACTGCTTTTGTACCCATGGACGAAGCCTTAGCAATGGTGTCCTTAGATATTAGCGGTCGTCCCTTCCTCGTTTTCGATGTAGTGATACCGTCGGAAAGAATTGGAGATTTTGACAGTGAATTGACAGAAGAGTTTTTACGGGCTTTATCTGTACATGCGGGATTAACATTACATGTACGTCTATTGTCAGGAAAAAATTCTCACCATATTGTAGAGGCGATATTTAAGGCGTTAGGCAGGGCTCTAGATGAAGCTACATCTATAGATGCGAGAATTGTTGGAGTGATGTCGAGTAAGGGGATGTTATAGGAGGGGCGACTATGATTGCTATTATTGATTATGGTATGGGTAATTTATATAGTGTGGAAAAGGCCTTTGTTAAGTTAGGGGCAGAAGTTACAGTTACCAGCGACCCTAAGATCGTCACAGCAGCTGATAAAGTAGTACTGCCAGGCGTCGGTGCCTTTGGTGATTGTATGGAAAATCTTAAAGCTTATCACATGATTGATGCCATTTATGAGATAGTTGCAAAAGGAACACCGTTTCTTTCCATTTGTCTGGGGCTGCAAGTCTTGTTTGAAGGCAGTGAAGAAGACCCGGAAACGGCAGGACTGGGTATTTTTCCAGGCATGGTACGTAAAATACAGGCTCCTGCTTTAAAAGTTCCTCATATGGGTTGGAATAGTTTATCTTTTGGTGCTAAGAGTCCATTATTTGAGAATATATCTCAAGATTCCTATGTCTATTTTGTTCACAGTTTTCATGCCGTTCCTGAAGATGCTAGTTTGATTACAGCAGTGGCAGATTATGGCGGCCCTGTAACGGCTGCTGTCGGTCGGGGAAATATACAGGCTGTGCAATTCCATCCTGAAAAATCGGGCAGCATTGGTTTAGCGATGCTGGCTAACTTTAAGGAGTTGAAATCATGATTCTTTTTCCAGCAATTGATATACGGGATGGAAAATGTGTTCGGTTGACAGAAGGACGTTTCGATAAGGAAACCATATTCGCTGATAATCCTTTGGATATGGCAAATCGTTGGGTAAATGAAGGTGCTGAATATCTGCATCTGGTTGATTTGGATGGTGCCTTAGCAGGTAAGCCTGTAAATTTAAACGTGATTGCGGACATTACAAGAAATGTAAGGATTCCTGTGCAGTTAGGCGGCGGTATACGGAATTTAGATACAATTGCACGATTTTTAGAAGTCGGGGTAGCGCGGGTAATTTTAGGATCTGTTGCTGTTAAGCAGCCGGATTTAGTTGCAGCAGCATGTGAGAAATATGGTGATCGCATCGTGGTGGGAATTGACGCTCGTGATGGCATCGTTGCTGTAGATGGTTGGGGAATCGCAGGTGGTATTGGGGCGGAAGAATTGGCTGGGAAAATGGCTAAAGTTGGTGTAGCACGGATTATTTATACGGATATCTCTCGTGATGGTACCTTGTCAGGGGTGAATATCTCTGCTACGGCAGCCGTGGCTAAGGCTTCTGGAATTCCAGTCATTGCTTCAGGAGGAGTTCGTGATTTATCTGATATTGAGGCGATAAAGAAAGCAGCAAGTGATGGTATTGAAGGCTGTCTCTAATAAACAACTCCG
>CAMKSY010000073.1 GCA_946415545.1 uncultured Pelosinus sp.
CTTTGCAGGAAAGACACTCATCATAAATACCATGACGATAATGGTTAAAACAATCCCGGTAGACTGAGCATTTAGTATTCCAATTCCCTTTCCACCATTACCAAATTGTAGGGCCACAGTAGTCGAAACTCCAGCAATTGCGCATAAAAAGGCAGCTTTAGTAGATGGTCGTCTTGAGAACAGACCAAATAATAAAGGAGCTGTCAATGATACGGACATAAGAGAATAAAAGATAGACAATGCCGTGATAATATTAGGCAGTAGTAAAGCAATGCAAATACCGAGAATTCCAGCTGCCACCGTAACGATACGACTCATCTTCAGTAATTCGTCATCTGAGATTTCAGGTTTAATAAAGGTTTTATACAAATCTTTCGTAAAAGATGTTGTTATCATATATAATACTGCGTCTGCAGCACTAACCTCTGCTGAAAAAATAGCTGCCAATGCAAATGCAGAGGCCCAAAATGGCATAAATTCTTTCATAACAATCGGCAATGCCAATTCACTCTGGGACAAGTTGGGAAATGCTGCAAATGCGCACATTCCTAGTATTACAGGGACAATGGCAAAGGCAAATTGTACCAAAGCATTAAGAGCCGTGCCAATTCTTACTGTAGCTACATCACGAGCTCCGTATACCTTTCCAATTAAACCTGGCGAAATAAAAAAAGATGGCGTTAACATTAGAAAATAACCAATAATTGTAGTAATTCCAATACCGTCAAAGCTCATATAGGCTTCAGCCTTATTGGCATCTGCTATGTTTTGTCCGATTAGTGCAGTAAGCCCTTCCCAACCTCCTATATAATGCAATGCAAAAGGAATAGCTAATAAGAATCCAACAAACTTTACTATGATTTGAATGCTATTTACAAATGTCGCCGCCAGCAGCCCTCCAGCACCAAAATATAAGATCACTACAATAGAGCCAATGAAAATCCCCGCTGTTTTACCGGTACCAGCTACAGCAGTCAAAATCCAGGCAATTCCCATTAACTGTCCCGCAAAGATAGCTAAGGTGCCAATCGCCATCATCAATGATATGAAACCTCTAAAATTTCGATTATAACGATAATCCAGATAATCTCCCAAAGTATATAAGTTATATTCTTTTGCCACTCGCCAGATTGCAGGACCAACAATGAAGGCTAATATGACGGAACCTACAGCCGAAGAAGCAATCCACCACCAAGCGGAAATACCAAATTTATAGCCAACGCCAGCTACTCCAACGGTGGAGCCAGCACCAATATTCGGTGCAATTAAGGTAGTAAATAAAAGAGCAGGTCCTAGCTTTCTGCCAGCGACAAAAAAATCAGATGCCCCTTTAACACCCTTAGTAGCAATAAAACCTACAGCAACTAAAATACATGCATATACAATAATAGCTATTAGATACGGGTTCATGTTTTCATTCTCCTTTTCAATAACAAATACCTAAAGCTTTGATTAGCAAGTATACAATCAAAACTTTAGGCATTATGAACTGCAATAAATATACTATATTATTTCGTACAAATCAACATTGTATCCCTATAATACTGCATTTATCATACATATTATCAAAAGAAATTATAAAACCAAGAAGATCGCAGGGTAATATCTTATCATAAGGAAGTATTGTGATGACTGTACAAAAAGAATTGCAGCCAACTCAATAGCCGACTTAACAACACGTGTAAAATCAGCTTAATCGTCAAGCAGACAAAGAACTAAGGGATAGTACGGACGTTACCATACATCCTTTCAAGGACTACTTTATTCAACAATCCCTTTACTTAATGCTCTTTCCTCTACTGGAATTCGAATACCTAAAATTAGCCAAGCATTGCACAAAGTTGCTAGAGTTGCTGTGATTGCAGCTCCAAATAGTAAGGGCACGACTAACAATTCAATCGCTACAGCAACATAATTAGGATGTCTTATATATTGATATGGTCCTTTAGCAATAAGTTTTCGGCCAGGTATGACTAGAATTCGAGTGTTCCAAGCCTTCCCCAAGCTAGCAATACACCAATATCTCACTGCTTGAGCAATAAAGAGTAAACTCAGCCATACATACCATAACTCACTAACAGCAACTTTACCTAAGCCGCTCTCTATGATCCAACCAATAAACCAACAGCCGTGTAAAACAAAGAATAAAGAGTAATGTTCCTTACCAAACTCTTGCGCTCCAGCTGCCATTGACCACTTATAGTTTTTTTCAGCTATGTATAGCTCTATAAGACGCTGGCTGATTAGAATACATGCCATTATAAAAACCCATAGGCTCACCATTTGAATAGTACCTGTTCCGCACTAAAGCCAGGTCCTAGTGCTAACATAATTCCATATTCATCTTTTGCCGGTACTTCAGCCATAAATTTTTCTAGAACAAACAAAATGGAAGCACTAGACATGTTGCCATAATCAATTAGCACCTGATATGCATGAGAAAGCTGATCTTTACTGATATTTAAACTATCGGAATATGCGTCCAGTACCTTTGCTCCTCCTGGGTGAACAACATAATGAGCTACTTTTTCTTGCTCGATTCCCCATTTGCTGCAAGCCTCTTGTAATAAATCAGGTAAATAACGGCGTACAATGCTAGGAATATCTCGAGAAAAGCGTACTTTAAGACCTGTCTCAACTAATTCCCATCCCATAATGTCTTCTGAATTTGGAAACAAGGTACTATAATTTCCTAAAATAGCAGGTCCTTCACCATTCAAGGTTATTAACACTGCAGCTGCCCCATCTGCAAAAATACTGGTACCGACTATATTTGATTTAGAAAAATCATTTCTTTGAAAAGTAAGACTGCAAAGTTCCACAGCTACCAACAATATTGATTTACCTGGCATACTATAAGCGAGTTCATTTGCTCTTGCTAATCCAGCAGCTCCTCCACCGCAGCCAAGTCCCCAAATCGGCACCCGCCTTGTATGAGGTGATAGTCCCAGACGCTCAATCAGCTTAACATCTAAAGTAGGAGTCGCAATACCTGTAGAGGTTACAAAGATAACCATACCAATATCCATCGGCTTTACGTTCCCTCTCTCCATTGCCTGCGATGCTGCCTTCTGGGCAAGATCAAGGGCTACTTCTTTAAAAATTTGGTTCGCTTCTGAAAAAGAATGTGGAGTCGCATACCATTCCAGCGGCCGAGATAAATACCGTACTCTAACGCAGCTGTTCTCAAAAACAGGAAGCAGCTTATCAATATGTTCTACATGGGAACGAAAAATACTTGCAACAAATTCTTTTATCTCATTTTGCTTTAAAGCATAATGAGGTACTGCTGTACCGATAGCCTGTATTGTGGGCTTCACTATATAATCACCACCAATTGGTATTTTTAATACTACTACACTATTAAACAAAGCATTGAAAAATACCGATTTTGAGTAAATTATAAAATATTCTCTATACTAAAACCAATTGGGTATCGCTATAAAATTCTTATTACATTAACATTTATCTACATTATAAAATTAACCTCTCTATTTATTTAAGAGAGGTTAATTACTGCTCATTCTTTTGTGTTTTCTCTTTTTTCTCGATGACTGCCTGCATAGCGAATAGCAGCAAATTCCGCCAGGTCTTTTTCTATACTTACCAAGTCACTGCGATTTAGCTCTTTAATACTTTTTTTTCCTACGGCTTGTACTGCTAGCTGCATTTCACTCTTACAAGACGATAGAAAATTTGCCAGATGATTGGCAGCTGCATCAATGTCAAGTTTATCAGTTAACTTGCCTGTATATAATAACATTTGTGAAGGAGGCGCCTGCGGCAGTGCTTTTGTCATCTGGGTATGTAGCGCAGCCAGTAGAGCAATCGTTCCAATATAAACTGCATCCGCTCCTAAAGCCAGAGCTTTTAGAAAGTGCCCTGGAGTTGTTAGTCCGCCGGCAATAATCACACTAAAACGCTCACGCAAATTGTTTCTTTCAAGCCAATCAATCGTTCGTACAAGAGTGTGAAAGGTCGGCAGCCCCACATTATCTTGTAAAGTTGGATTCGCAACTGCTGTCCCGCCCTCCGAACCATCTACGACAATATAATCTGCTTTTGTCTGAGCAATAACCGCAAGCTCATACTCAATATAGTCAGTGCCAGCTATTTTAACTCCTATCGGAACATCGTACTGCGCTTTCATATCATCGATCATCTTAATATAATCTTGTGTAGAATTTTTACCAGGCATGCGCGCATATACAGTAGCATCTGCACCTTTTTTCAACCCCCATGCATTGCGCAGATGCTCATCAATATCTTCAGCCCTCATTGTAGAATCAACCGCACCGCCCCAAGCTCCCTGGCCTAATTGAATTTCAATCGCATCCAGCTGTTTGAGCTGTTCTTGGCCACTTAATTGACCTCCACGGTGGTATTGTCCAATTAAAAATCGAGCTGCTCCCCGTTCTTCCTCAGTAACGGCAGACTCTCCAGTATTTGTTGAGGTTCCGACTATCGTTGCTCCCTTAGCAAGAGCAATTTTTATCGGCATGCTTAGGGACCCACCATAAGACATTCCTGTAATCATAATAGGCATTTCAAGCTGCAGAGGCTTTTTAGCCTTGGGTCCAATAACTGTTTTCATGGTAATTCCGGTATAGTCAGAAGTAGGTAATTCAAACAATTGCTTTGGATTTAGCAGCAGCTTATCCCATGGAGAAAGAACCACCGGACTGCCTAAAGGTCGTGCCAATTCTGTGCCAGCCTCGGCACGCATAGCAGCTTCCATCATGGCTCGTGGGGATAACTTTTCTGCTACCGTAACCATCAAGAAGGGGTTGTCCCTATAATCCTCCGTAAGCATCTTTGCCATTACTTCATCCATCGAGGGATCCATAAGTTTCATCATCATCCAGCTTAATAACATCGTAACACCTCCAATATTTAGTATGTATATTTAAGATCTATATTATAACTGGACTCCTTTAAAAAACTTTCTCCCAGTACTAAAAATACGAGAAGGTGGAAATAAATTGCCACCTTCTCGTATTTTTAGTTATATTCTTCATCATCAGGGCGTTTATATTTGTATTTACAAGGTTTTTTATCTTCCTCATCTTCCACACATATATTGGGTCCTAGACCTGTGACATCAGAAAAATTATGGCAATGGCCATCATTCATACTTGTACGGCCTTCATAATAATGAGTATGAGAGCCATCCGGCATAGCAATTGCCCGGTCTGTCATAATATCGACCCAATGCCAGTGACCTCTTGAATTTTCAGCCGTAAAAGATGTCCGCGTACGAATTTGATGAACATGAGATCGTCCTTCCACTAGGGCAGGCTCAGTAATACCTAAAAACATATGCTGATGATCATCCGAAACATCTGTTTCGGTAGTATACACATGTACATGGACATTATCCATAGTCTCTTCTTTGCTGCCTGTTATATATTTTTCATGGTCCACCATATATTTTCTCTCTTCATCATTAAGCATTCTCCCCACACCTCCTATAACTATCCATAGTATTATATGCAGAGTATTATTATTTGTGCTATTTAAGAGCTTTTCATATATAAAAAATCTCTTTCAATGGGTTGGGTCTTGTATTTTTCAATGTCATTTCCTTCTACAGTAACAGTAACTTTTATTTAAAACTATATATTCTTAATGAAAAGTGTTATATAATGATAGTCAAAAATAAAAACATATATTTATGTAAAGCCGATGAATAAAGAGCATTTGTCATCTGCAAAAGATAACGACTGATTTATAGTATTACAAGGAGGCCATTCAATTGATTTCTGATAAGGAACGAACACCCGATGATTTTATTAATGATGAGGTAATTCTTCAACTACTTTCCGATGCAAAAACAAAATCTCAGGACACGAAACTCGTTAACAGTATTATTGCAAAAGCTAGCCAGTATCAAGGTTTATCAGCATCTGAAGTCGCCATTCTTTTAGAGGTGACTGATCCAAACATGTTAGAATCTATGTACACTGCTGCGACTGATATAAAACAAAAAATTTATGGCACACGCATTGTATTATTTGCACCGCTTTATATCTCCAGCCACTGTGTCAACGATTGCTCATATTGCGGCTACCGCAGCGGCAATTCAAGCCAGGTACGCCGTCATCTATCTATGGCTGAAATAAAGCAAGAGGTAGAAATCATTCAATCCTTAGGGCACAAGCGCTTGGTATTGGAAGCTGGTGAAGATCAAGCCAACTGTTCCATCGATTATGTTGTCGATACCATTAAAGAAATTTATAATGTAAAAAATAAAAACGGCAGCATACGCCGTGTTAATATTAACGTTGCCGCTACCACTATTGACGAATACCAAAAACTACAACAAGCTCAAATCGGCACTTATATACTATTTCAAGAAACCTACCACCGTCCAACCTATAAAATACTGCATCCTTCTGGACCCAAAAAAGATTATAATTGGCATACTACTGCTATGGATAGAGCTATGAGGGCAGGCATTGATGACGTTGGTATCGGGGTACTTTATGGACTTTATGATTATAAATATGACACGATTGCGATGTTCTTACATGCTGAGCACTTAGAGAAAGCCTTTGGTGTAGGGCCTCATACTATCTCGGTACCCCGTCTCAGACCGGCTGACAGCATCAGCCTTGAGACCTTTCCCCATCTTGTGAATGATGATGATTTTAAAAAAATCATTGCTATTATTCGCTTAGCAGTACCCTATACAGGAATTATTTTATCAACCCGAGAGCATCCTAAATTACGCGACAAGCTTCTTACGTATGGTGTATCACAAATTAGCGCCGGTTCCTGTACGGGTGTAGGCGGTTACCAAGAGACCCAGGAAAATTCTGTAACATCAAAGGGAGCCATGCAATTTGAAACCGGAGACAATCGTTCTCCAGATGAAATTATTTCTATGCTATGCGAAAAAAACTATATACCTAGCTATTGTACAGCTTGTTATCGTCAGGGACGCACAGGTGATCGCTTTATGAGTCTAGCTAAAAGTGGAGAAATACAAAATGTTTGTTTGCCTAATGCTTTATTGACTTTTAAGGAATATCTGCTTGACTATGGGGATGACGCTCTAAAAAAAGTAGGCGAAACGATGATTACCAAAAACCTTGCTTCGATACCACAAGAAAGCGTTCGCATTAAAACCATCAAACGTCTAAAAGAAATTGAAAACGGTGCCCGTGATTTATACTTCTAAATGACAACCATTTAAAAAAGGTTAGGAAAGACCACCATATCGGAGGGTCCCCTAACCTTTTTTCTTATTTATAGAACATGAATCCCCGCTGCCAAGTTGGCTGATTCAATCGCCTGATGAGCTAATTCATTAGCTTGGCCAAGAGTCGTCATAGTCTGATCGGTATTATGAAAGCCCATGCTATTTTCAGCTGACACAATATCCCACATCCACTGGGCTTTACGTACCAATTCTCTTGCCTTGGCAAGTTCGGCCTGGTTAACATCTGGCGTATCACCAGCTTTTCGTATTGCTTCGTGAGCTTTGGCTACATTTAAGCCTGCAGTATGCTGCAGCAAGAAGGTTTGATCTTGAATTGTCTTTACTCTTTCAGATAGCCATTCTGTTCCTTGACTGTGACATGGAGAACAAGAGGCATCAAGAGTCTTTAATGGGCTTGTGATAAAATGGGAGGTATATTTCTGCCCATCTTTTCGCATATACGGCATATGGCAATCAGCACATGATACTCCAGCCTTACCATGAGTACCATTCGCAAATGTTTCATAATCAGGATGCTGTGCTTTTAGCATTGGTGCTTTAGAATCGGGATGCTCCCAATCCTGAAGAAAGTTATTAGGTTTTTCAGCATAATAAGCATACATTTCTTCTGGCTTAAAGCCTTTATCCCAAGGAAAAACTACCCGCATGGTACCAGGCTCAAAATAGTATTCAGAATGACATTGAGCACATACATATGTGCGCATTTCTTCTCTTGTTGCCTTAGTCAAATCGATTCCCCGCCGTTCTTGTGCTTCAATAAATGCTGGATTAATAACACGTAGATTCATCGTCTCCGAGTCATGACATTGGGCACAAGTAACAGGATGTTTACTCCTTTCTAATAATTCCCCTAAAGGTTTATTGGCATATCCCCATCCTGATTCTTTATAAAATTGTTCCACATAAGGAGTTTTACAAGTGATGCACGCACCTTTACTTGCGGGACCAATCCTTTTACTATGAAGTAAATCTTCTACAGCATATACATGACCCCGATCCTCACTATAATCCTTACTAAAGGGCATACCTTTAAAGTTTTCGAAAATTTCTGGCTGCATATCTGATTTCTGCACATTCACACTGCCTCCATAACCTGTAGGAGAAGGAGTTGTTTCAGCCATCTTTCGATAGCTTTCATATTGAAGGGGATAGACTTTTCCCCATACTGCTGCATCATATTCTCCTGCAGGGATGGGTGAGGCTTTAACTGTTGCCGCCGGTTTGACTCCAATACGTACAGCAACAAAACCCAAAAAGATGACTGCTACACCCAACAAGGCAATTAAGGTCTTTTGCATGTTACTCAACTTTTATTCCCCCTTTGCTCTTGTTCATGCCATGAACTAAGCCGCGATGGCATTTCGTACAATTCTCTCCACCGGCTCCCATACCAGTGTTTTCTACTGTAGATTGATGACAGCGCATACAATTATCTTCTACAATTTTTTTGCCTTTTGGCGACAATTTCATTGCTGCGGGATAATCTCGTAAGACTTCATGATAGGTATCATTCATACCGGTCTGCGCTTTCGTAATCATTTTAATGGCAAAATTCTGTTGTGGTAAATGACAGTCGGTACACTTAAGCTGCTTATGATTTGATGCCTTCCATGTAGTATGGGCAGCCTCCATGGAATGGCAACTTCCACAAAACCCTGGACTATCTGAATAAGCATAACCAGCACCTCCAGCTGCCATTCCTATCATCACCAAAATCAGGACCACCAGCGCAATCTTTAAAGCATTGCGGTTTAAAAACTGACCAGTATCCAAGCCCTCACCTCCTATTTCATAATTTTTCTCCACTGACTTATTACAAACTGGTTATATAGCCCTAGATATAGGACATTGCTTTTTTTCCTTGCCATTAATTGTTCTTTTAATAAAACTGTGATTGATTGCTCCCCAGCCACAGCCCAAGGTTATCAAAATTGCACCTAACCACACTAAATTAATTAGAGGCTTCTTACTGATTTCTACTTCAACACTATCTGATTTATTGTTAGAGGCGTTATCCAAAAATCCGATGCTTATATTTCCATCCCTAGGATTGACCCCATTAATAACGATTTCATATTGGCCGAAAGCCACCACAGGAGCACCAGCAACCACACCATTCTTATACACAAGCTCTGGCTGAATCGTTTCTGTTCTACCTTCTTTGATCACTTCAAAAACGGTTTGTACTTTCATTTCCTGTATAGTGGTATCTGTAATCATTTTCCAGGAAATAAACTTGATGATAACGTTATTTTGCTGGATTTCCTCTCCTGTTGCCAATCGAATTTCTGTAGCCGTATGGTCTTCATGCTTCATTACAGGGGCTACATATAAGTCCTCAAGCAATCGACGGTCAATAGCTGGCTCCCTTGCAGATGGCTGCCCTTCCTTATTGTATTTAGTAAAGGCCTGTATCGAAGAAGGCTCTATCTTCTGGTACCCGATAGTAAAATTTTGATAAAATCCACTATCATCATTCGCCTTTTCCTTACCCATGTATGTAATCTCATTCCCTAGGATTTCTTTAGGCTGCTCTAGGGCTAAGGTTGTTACTATCGACTCATTGGCAGCAGAAGAGATGACAATACCAATTACCATAGCAGCTAATCCAGCATGAGCAATAGCTGCAGGCCAGGATGCTGCATTCTTCTCTTTCCTGATTATTACACCATTGGCAATCAAAGCCGTAATGGAGAAAATGATTGTTATCACTAACATAGGCTGATATAACTTCAGTTTAAGCGGCAAAGCCAATGACAGCAAACCGATCATTCCCAGCCACCAGTATTTCTTTATTGAAATAGCCTCATTAGGTTTTTTATTAAACATAGGAGAGATCGTAAGGAGTATAACTAAAGCTGCTGCTAATGGCAGTGATGTGTTGTTATAAAAGCTTTCACTCACATTTGACGGATTTCCTAATAACATCGTAACCAATGGGGTAGACATCCCAACAAAAACCATTACCGCCATAAGACTAAAAATCAGTACGCCGCAGCCCAATGTAAATTCACGGCTGTTGATTCTGGTATATAATTCACCTTCTGGCAAATCAGGCCAGCGTATGATTAACAAGGTTAAACCCAAGAATATAGTAAAAAGTACAAACCCTGCCAGCAATCCGCCAACCCCTTCATCTGCAAAAGAGTGGGTAGAAAAATCACTTAAAACTCCACTGCGAGTTAGAAAGGTTCCATATAACACAGTTACAAAGCTAAAAATACTGGCAAAATAAGCAGATCGAATCGCGGCTGATTTTAGTCTTGCCCAGAATAAGCTATGCACCAAAGCTCCATTTACCAGCCATGGCACGAAAGAGGAATTCTCCACGGGATCCCACGCCCAATACCCTCCCCAGCCTAATACTTTATACGCCCAAAATCCCCCAATAAAAACACCAGCTCCTAAAGCACACCAGGAAAACAAGGCCCAAGGCAAAACTGCTGTCATCCATAATTTATGATTGTTAGAAACAAGTCCTTCTAGAGCATAAGCAAAAGGCACAGCCAGGCCAGCATACCCCAAGAAGATAATTGGGGGATGAATAATCATCCAAAAATCTTGTAACAAAGGGTTAAGTCCTACTCCGTCCAGTTGCGGTTGTGCCAGCAGCATAAAAGGCCCTTTTGCCAGCAAAACAACTAGTAAGATAGCCTGCAGTACGCTATAAAAGGCCATAACACCAGGCGGTATGTTATTCTTTCGAGATAATACCAATCCAAATATCACATGAAATACCAGCCACAGCATAAATGATCCTTGCTGCCCCGCCCAAAATGCAGACAGCTTATACATAAAGGGCAACTCGCGAGACGAATAACTAAAAACATAGGCATACTCAAAGTGATTATCTAAGATTAGATATAATAAATAACCTGCTGCAATCCCAGCTAATATTGCAGACAAACGGTAACACTGTAATCCAATATTGGCAGCCTTCCCTTTTTCCGAACGCCTTGTAGCATTCGACAAGTGCACATTAAAATAGGAGAATGATGCTATACAGGTAACAAGTAAAGCAAATACGATAGAAACATAACCAACCACTACTTCTTCACCTCCCCTTGCACAGACTGATACTTAGATGGGCATTTTACTAACAATTTTTCAGCAATAAACTGATCATTCTGATATTTCCCGATAGCCACAATACTAGTCGCCTCTTCTATACCTTCCGGCTTAGTCCCCTTATATACAATCAACGCCTCTTGTCCGTTCTCATCTTGCAGTTTAAATGTTATAGCTTTTTTGTCCTCTGTCATAAGTACACGTTCTGAAATCAATACTCCTCGCACTTGCACACTGCCGCTCATCGTTTTGGCCTTAGCAAAAGTAACGTATGGCGTTAGGGAGCTTTTAAAACTGACAGCACTAAAAATAATGAAGATAACAATAATGCCGATACCAATTCCATGTCGTTTCTTCATGGGTTTCCTCCTTATCTCATAGTATTCTCTAAAAAAGACCATATAGAAATATACTCCATTTGCTACTCTAAATGAGATTTTCTGAGAGAATGCCCTGATGCAGTTACTTTTACGCTGATTTTTGTTTTTTTTGCACCATATAATTAAAACACTGTAAGAATAGTGCTGTACAGGCCCCAACAGCCGCTAGAAGTATATATATCATGATCGTATCCATCTCTAACTTACCAGCACTATTAATCACTGGTTCAGGGTGCAAGGAGAAATAAAAACGTGGAATAATAAAAACTAAGAATGGCACCGTTAAAAAAGAAAGTGAAGCATAAACAGCAGCTATTCTGGCTCGCTCTTTCTCTTCTTGAATGGATGCCCGCAAAACTAAATAGGCTCCATAAATGAGCAGTAAAATAAAAATAGATGTTTGCCGCGGATCCCAATTCCAATAAGCGCCCCAAGTAAGTTTGGCAAAAACGGCACCGCTTATCGTTGCCATTAAGCAAAACAGTAATCCTAAACTGGCAGCTGCTGAACTTTTCCAGTCATATTGTATATCTCTTGTACGCAGATATTGTATAGACCAGCCAGCGGATAATAAAAAAGCTAAAACCGATACCCAAGCAACTGGTATATGAAAAAAAGCAATTCTCACCAATTCACCCAAGCCTTCTGCTGGAGGCACGATGTACAATACAGCATATATCACTAACATAATCCATAAAAGCAAGATCAGTTTCAACTACACTCCCCTCCCAGAATCAGTCGTACCAAAGATAATCAAATACTATGGATGATGCAATCATCAGTACCATATTATAGGCTGCCATAAACAGGATGTCAGACATATCAGGCTTACTATTCATCAATATCTTAGCTGTTGCACTAATACTACTTAAAAATTGAGGCAATAATATAGGAAATGTCAATACCGTAAATAATGCATTTTTCCCCTGGGTTTTGGCTACCATAGCGGCAGTAATTGTACTGGCTGCTGCAATACCTATATCACCAAGAATCAATACCACAATAAATACCGGCCAATGATAGATATCAACATTTAAAAAAATGATAAATAATGGAATGATCAGTATAGTTAGAACCAGTAACATAAATATATTAAATAATAGCTTCCCAAATAGTACGGCTTGCCCTGGCCCATAAATTTGCAGCGCCATGATAGTACCTGCTTCCTCTTCTTGAACAAAAACTCTAGATAACCCAGCCATAGCACAAAAAAACAATAGTACCCATAATAAAGCTGCTGTAATATCCACAGGTAAACTTGCTGCACCAATGGACATACTAATGCTGGCTAAGGATATTAAAGCAAACATAAACAATGCGCTTACCGCATAACGGGTTCTAAACTCACATATTCCATCTTTCACCATAATTGCCCAAATACAATCAAGTAAGTTCAATTTTGTAGTCGGCATGTTCCGCCTCCCATGGCTCATTTGTAGCAATTATGATCGTCGCATGTTGTTCGATCCCTTTGCTAATCATTTGGGCTATAAGCCTCTTTCCATCAGCATCTAAATTGGATGAAGGTTCATCTAACAGCCACAGCAAGGGCTGCGTGGCCAGCATAAGAGCAAATTTTAAACGCTGCCGCATTCCTGTAGAATAGGTACGTACTAATTGATTCATACTAATTGCTAAGCCAACTTGTTGACAATATTCCTCTATCTGCTGTTCATTGCATCGTATTTTACACAATCGAGTAAAAAACAATAAATTTTCACAGCCTGTCAAATCAGCATAAAATATGATTTCGGGAGAAATGAGTCCCAGGCATGTACGTCGTTCTTCTGCATTGAGCTGTTTATTGTTACTCATAATCTGTACCGTACCCGTCGTCGGCTGACTAAGACCTGCGATTATCTTTAACAAGGTTGATTTACCTGAACCATTAGGTCCTGTAACAACTAGGCACTGTCCAGCATTCAATACAAGATTAATTCCCGTAAATAAAACCCGTGTGCCGATACTCTTGCTGACATCCACAAGTTTTACACTAATCTCTTGATACACGCTTATGCCCCTCCTACTGCCTACTAAAATAGAACCAACTATTATGTAGGGAGTTACACTTCTATCATACTATAAGTTACTTACATCTAACTTACGAAATTATTACAAAATGCTTACATTTGAAATTTATATCCTACACCCCATACCGTTTTGATATAAAGGGGTTTAGATGGATCCGGCTCAATTTTTTCCCGTAAACGCCGCATATGAACGGTAACCGTATTCTCATCACCATGGTAATCGCTATGCCAAATTTTATTAAGTAATTGTTTTCTGGTAAAAACCTGTTTAGGATTACTAGATAAAAGCCATAGCAGATCAAATTCTTTTGTAGTTAATTCGATGATTTGCGAATCAACACTTACCGATCTAGCTCTATTATCAATTCGTAAACTGCCCGACAGAATGCTTTCATTCTTTTCTTGTTTTTTCCCTTTTGCCCGCCTCAGAACGGCTTGTACCCGCAATACCAGCTCCGTTGGGCTGAAAGGTTTTGCAATATAATCGTCAACTCCCATTCTAAAGCCTGCAATACGATCGAGTTCATCACCTTTTGCCGACAGAATAACGATAGACATATCATATTCAGCGATTAAGTTACTACTTACATCCAGTCCATTAATTTTAGGCAGCATCAAATCCAGCACCACTAAATCAGGCTGTTCACGCTTCGCTACCGACAATGCTTCTTCTCCATCCCTGGCCATCACAACCATATAGCCTTCCTTTTCAAAACAATGCTTAAGAATTTTCAGTATTTTATCATCATCATCTACAATTAGAATTTTTTC
>CAMKSY010000074.1 GCA_946415545.1 uncultured Pelosinus sp.
TTATGCTTTTTGTACATGAGAACCGGCTGTTTACTCTGGGATTCAGGATTTTGACACCAAAAGCAGCGCAGGGGACACCCCTTCAAAAAGACCGTGGTGCGTATACCAGGCCCATCATGGGTAGAATAACGCTGAATATTAAAAACCTGCCCGACCAGGCCACCCTTCTCTTCCAAGCTTATTACGCTCACCTCCAGTTTCAAAAAATACAAATTAAAATCCGCTTTATATGAATCTATCTTTATTCCTATTGTAAAAAAAACGTGTCTTAATTGTTACTGCAAATTGCAGGTAAGTTTACTTGAATACCCATAGGTGATCTCACCAAAATGCATGCATAGCTGCGTGCATTCAAATATTATTCATCATAAATTCTGTCACGTTAGTTGCGATAGCCTTCAAGTTATCTATGTCAAGGATGTATATACCTTTCTTGTCATTACAAATAATACGTTTATTCTTAAATTTTTTCATAATATAATAGTATTGTCGCTCGCTGATATTAGCTTTTAAGCAAATACTTATGTCCGTTTCACTAACTAATCCTTCTTCATTCGCTATTTCTAATAAGTGGTAGGCTAGCAGCTCTTCATAAGTAAAAAGCGTTCGCGCCATTGATAATTTGTACATTTCATAGATTCGATTTGTCGTCTTAATATAAAAAAACAGGAGAAATTGCTCGTCATTAAAAAGTTCATTTTTAATTTCAGTAAGTTTTAGCATTTTACATGGCGAATATGTTCTAATCTCACAGTAAAAGTTTTGCTTGTTCATCTGAGAAAATTTTCCTATAAAATCACTAGCTCCCAGTGTATCAATAAGAAAACGACGGCCATGATAAGACTGCGAAAAGACCTCTGCTGTCCCTTCTAAAATATAGTACAAATCAATATTTTCTTGAGCTATTGCAGGAATCAAAACAATATTATCGTTAATACTCACCACAGGTATTCTGCTGATCTGTTCAGGCGATAAGAAATCATAAATATTTTTTCCGACAATTTCCGATACCCTCTTATTATCACGCATAATCAATCACTCTCTCACACTACGCATAATTAGCTTATTAAAATAAAGCTCCCCTTTACCCATCCACTATCTGCTGGGTATCTTCCTAATGATTAATGGACATTGTTCATTAATCATCAAGACCGTTAGGAGGGCGGTATTCTCGACATCCATCGAGTTAACATAAATTTATAAAAACAACACACACACCTAAACATATGTTAACTAGCAAAATTGGTAAAGTCAAATTTTAAAAGTGCTACTGCTACAAATAAATCAATTATTTAATAAGTCAAGCCTGCCCCCTGATAATGTACAGCCAAACGCAATATTCTACGTAAACGCATGAGGGAAACAATTCTTTCGGCTCGCTAATCCATGCGGTTACTCATTCTATCTCGCGTATTCACTGCCATTCAAACGTTTAAAGCCTAGATATGTCAGTATTGATGCGATATAATAAATTAAAAATGAAAAGAGGAAAACTATGAAATTGAAAATTTTAAGCACCGTTAGAACAAATAACTTCAGCGATTCAGAGATGATGAACAAGATCGGAAGTTTGTGGTCACAAAATGAAGAAATCGTTAAAAATGCATTTCAGACTAATCAACCTGTTTTTGCTGTTTATTATAACTATGATTCTGATTATCGTGGCAACTATAATGTATCACTATGTATTATTTCTCAAGAAGATAGTAATTTTGATTCGTCAATATATAACTGGAAGAAATATTCTGTTGATTCAACAAGTGAGACAGGAATTATTGATACTTGGAAACAAATATGGGATGATGAAGATGGAAATGTTTTAAATCGACTTTATGCGTTTGATTTTGAACAATACAACGCTGATGGCAGTATATCTATAGGAATATCTAAATCCTTATAGCTGTAAGAAGGCATACAGACATATGTAAGTGCTAATATTGAGTTCTCTTTCCCGGGTGCAAAATCTTGCCTCTAAAAGAGACAAGAGGAAATATAATCTATATTTTCCCACATCATTTAAACCCCAGTCCTCGCTTGGGGTTTAAATGATGTGTTTATTTTTAGCTATATTATCATTCTTGTCATATATAATAATTACACTTAAAAGTGTCAAGTAAGCTAAACACGCACTTGGACTATCCTTTCAAAACTGGTAGTTCGGTACCCGTTGTATTTTTAGGCATTCGATTCATTTTTCGCTGGTTCGGGAGGTAATTCACCCTCCCTAACTACCGGATAAGGAATATTACCTGCTTTTATCGTCTTTCCCAGCCAATTAATGGCCTCACTCAAGTGCCTCATATTGCGGAATGCCTCCTCATCATTAGCAACTTCGCCCGGTCGCAAACCAAAACCCATGTTCCAATAAATAGAGCCCGGCACGACCATCTGAGACATGAAAAACAGATGATTCATTGTATCAAAGGCATGAGTAGACCCACCACGACGCAAAGTAACTGCAGCAGCTCCAACTTTTCCAGCCAGTGCACAATCATTACCAAGAGCAACAAATCCTGCTCTGTCAATAAATGCCTTCATTTCAGTCGTGACATCTGTAAAATAAACAGGAGATCCCAGCACTATTGCATCAGCTTCCAAGACTTTTGCGAAAGTGTCATTGAAAACGTCCGCTCCGCCGAAAATGCAGTGATTATTTTTATTTTCCCAGCATTTATGGCATCCGCAGCATCCTCGAATCGTCTTACCACCAATTTGAATTAACTCAGTTTCCCAACCTGCTTCAGCTAGTGGCTTCAACACCGCTTTGAGCAGCAACTCCGTATTCCCTGTTTTTCGTGGACTTCCGTTAATCGCTACAACCTTCATTTTTTATTACCTCCGTATTGATTATTTAATAGTGGTGCGCGCCACCATTGAGTATCATACCAGTTCTTTTTAAACTGAATATGAACTGCATGCTGCATACACAAAAAAGTACAGCCCCGCAAAAATATAGTTCGCGAGGCTGTATTCTGATGATTTCTAGTCATCTGCCTTTCGGCAGGGTAATGGTAAAGACAGTGCCTGCACCTACTGCACTCTGTATCCCGATTGTGCCTTCATGTATATCTACGATCTTCTTAGCGATGGAAAGCCCTAAGCCATTACCTCCGTATGATCGTTCCCTTGATTTGTCCGCTTTATAAAAACGCTCGAAAACATGGACCCGTTCTTCTGCACTCATGCCAATACCCGTATCGGATATCTTACAGATAGCAAGATTACCTTGGCGAAAGAGTTCGACTCTCACTTTTCCACCCTCCGGAGTAAATTTTATGCTGTTATAGATGATATTGGTCCATACCTGGCTCAATAAGCCTTCATTACCGCTAATACTCACCTCTTCCATATCAGCTTCCATATTAATATTTTTGGTTTCCCACTGGGGCTCGCAGGCTAGAATAATATCTTTTATTTGTTGGTCCAGCCGGAAAAAGATATGCTCAAACTTTCTATTTTCTGCTTCCAGATAAGCCAATTTGAGCATACTGTCACTCAATTGGGAAAGCCGACTGCTTTCTGCCTCGATGATCTCCACATAACGTAAATGCTCTTCTGCGCTTAATTGATCATTACGCAACGCGTGTGCGAACCCCCGAATAGAAGTAAGAGGCGATTGGATTTCATGGGATACATTAGAGATGAATTCTTGCCGCATATTCTCCAACTGGCTTAATTCCAGGGCCATATTATTCACGCTTTCCATCAGTTGTTCAAACTCCTTGTGCATGTTAAATTCTAGTTGGAGTCTGGCATTAAAATCTCCTGCGCCAATTTTTTCAATTACATTTCTGGTTTTCGTAAAGAATTGTTGGGTTCGTCCCATATGATTAAACCTTAATAGGCAGAAAAAGCCAACAGCCAGAAATAAACCAAGCAGTGAATTAATGATCTGAACGACCAATGGAGACAGATTCAAATTGGCCTGGGTAAACAATACGGAAGAAAGAAAAAAAGCAACACTCACTCCCCCTGTGTATAACACCAATAAAAAGATAATACCACCGGCGATCCTGATACTTTTTCTCATATTTACTACTGCACCTCCAGTCGGTACCCTAAGCCCCGGATGGTTCGGATTTTAATAGCGCAATAGTTCTCTGGAAAACGCTCACGCAGCCGGCTGATATGAACATCTAGAGTTCGCTCATTTCCATCAAAATCATAGCCCCAAATATCTTCAATCAATCGTTCCCGGGAAATTGTCTGCCCTGGATAGCTAGCCAGTTTATATAGTAACTCGAATTCTTTGAGCGGAATAGTTAAGGTCCCGCTGCCAACACTTACTTCATAGGTCTTGCGTTTCATAATCAGATTACCAACTTGCACTACCTGAGATGTGGCGATTTGATACCGCCGCAGCAACGCTTTTACCCTAGCTACCAGTTCTAAAGGATCGAAAGGCTTTACTAAATAATCATCAGTTCCGAGGTCGAATCCCTTAATTTTTTGACTCATTTCAGCTTTAGCTGTCAACATTAGCAAAGGTATATCATAGTTTTCTCTCAACTCGTGACATAACTGCCATCCATCCATATTAGGCATCATAATATCCAAAATAACCAAATCTGCCTTTATTGTATCAAGCATCGTAAGGGCTTCCGCACCATCAGAAGCCTCAACTACCGCAAAGCCCTCGCTAATTAAGAAGACTTTTATCAATTCCCGGATATACGGGTCATCATCCACTATCAGAATTTTACTCATCCTGCTTCCCTTCTTTTCTTTTATTAGCTAATTTGAATGTAACTCTATCCTATTAAAGTATACAGCATTAATTTAAACTGAATATAAACAAGCTCTCCTTACACAGCTCCAAGACATCGAGGTAAAACTGGTAAGAAAAATATGAAATTGCCTTTTGCATGAAGGAAAGTAAATTCAGACTTTCCTTGCTCGTGACCTGGCAATTCTCGCTGAGAAGAGCTACCAGAGTTTAATAATACAAAAAGCCAGCGTGATCGCTGGCTGTGTTTTTAAAACGGCATTTGTGTTACAGATGGCAAATTCTCTAAATTATTTCCTTCGCTTTCATCCGGCAGAGATTTCAGATACTCAGTCCCGCTTCTTACAGCAACACCGACTCCTTGAATACCTCCTTGTTTAGCTAATTCAACCCCTTGCTCTTTGCTCAAGACACGACCATCCGACAATTGATACCCAGTAACTAGTCCGTCTTCCTTTACCAGTGCGACGATTTGTTTTGCATTCGCATTTGGATGCGGTATATCCTGCAATGCCATCATGGGCAGCTTTGACACATTTTTCCTATCAGACATAAACATCAACCTCCATTTACAATTCAATATTTTAAAACCGCCTGTTTCAAAAATAGTTTTCCAATAAAAAAGGATACTATTCCTTCAGAGTTCACGAAGATTAACCTGTTATTGAATAAATTGCGGTTTTCCCTCACAACGCCGTAAACAAAGACCAGCTAATTAAATTCAAGCCTTAAGCACAATACACAAGTTTAGTAATTTCAAAATATTCTCCCACAATAATACAGCATTCTTTACTTTACAAAAGCCCCTAATGATACGTTTTTTTTGCTTTTACTTATTTTACATCATTCTTAATTGGTCTAAAGTAATTACATAATTTTTTTCGCCCAAGGCGGGGTTTCAGCCATGCTTTGGCAAACTTCTTCTGGAAAACTGTCTTTTGCCATTTCGAATACCACTTCATCATTCACGCTACAATGGAAAAACAATGGAAAAACAAAGCAATTCATCTCAATCATACAGAACATTCGTGAAATTATGAATGGCAATAATGAATCTCCACTATTGCAGAAGTTTAGAAGTAGATAGCAGAGTAGTTGAAATCATGATAAAAGCCCTCCACCCCTAAAACAAAAATTCGCCTAAACAAACGTCTAGGCGAACATATTAAACACTTATTCAAATTTTCCGCTCTATCAACGCCACGCACTCAACATGATACGTATGGGAAAACATATCAATCGGCTGAATTTCTTGTGTTTTATATCCCAGTTCTTCTAGTATGGCCAAGTCTCTGGCTAAAGAGGATGGATTGCAGGATACATATACGATACGCTTAGCCTCCATAGCTGCAAAAGTTTCCAGTACCAGCTTATCACATCCTGCTCTGGGAGGATCAACGACAATGACTTGCGGACGAATACCATCTTTGAACATTTTAGGCATGCAATCTACTGCATCGCCGACAATAAATTCTACATTGGAAACTTGATTCATCTGCGCATTATGCTGAGCATCACGAATCGCAGGTGCAACAATTTCGATTCCATATACTTTTTTAGCATGACGAGCTAGAAATAAAGTGATGGTACCAGTACCGCAGTAAGCGTCAATTACTGTTTCTTCTCCAGACAGCCCTGCATATTCTACGGCCTTATTATACAAAACTTCTGCTTGCTTCGTGTTGACTTGAAAGAAAGATCGAGCTGAGATATGAAAAGTAAATTCGCCTAATGTATCTGTAATATACTTTTCTCCCCATAAGGTTTTCGTTCGAGTTCCTAATATTACATTCGTCTTATTGCTGTTTATATTTTGTATAACACTAACTAACTTGGGTACTCTTTGACGCAAGTGAGCAATAATACGTTCTTTGTGAGGCAGTTCAGGAGTTGCGGTTACTAAGACTACCATAACTTCATCAGTAGCTGTGCCTACCCGTCCTAATACATGACGCATAGTCCCCTGACCCGTACGCTCATCATAGGTACTAATGCCAAGCTCTGTTACAATTTCTTGTAAGGCTTGAGCAACTTGATTATTAGCTTCATGCTGAATATAACAATGCTCCGTATTAATTATGTTATGAGTGCCTTGAGCAAAACAGCCTACTGCGACCTTTCCATTGATTGTACCAATAGGAAATTGCATCTTATTTCGATAATACCAAGAATTTTCGGCGCCTATCGTAGGATGAATTATTACATCATTGATTTTCCCAATGCGAGTCACAGCATCGATCACTGTCTGTCTTTTCAAAATAAGTTGCTCATTATAAGCAACATGCTGCAATTGACAGCCGCCACAATCATAATAAATGGAACATCGTGGCTGGCAACGAGCAGCAATTGGCTTTACTATTTTTTTTAACTTGCCTTTTGCATAGCTTTTTTTTACTTCTGTAATTGTAACTTCTACCTGTTCCCCCGGCAGCCCATGGGGTACGAACACAGTAAACCCTTCATATTTTCCGACTCCTTCTCCACTATGTCCTAGGCTAACAATATCCAAGATATATGTGTTATTCTTTACGATTGGCTTTTCTTGTTTTACCATCTTAATTTCACCTATCCATTTCTCAGGTTATAAGTTTAGCTTTATATTCAGAAAGAAAGAGTGCCCAGTAAGGCACCCTATCAATAAGAAATTATTAATGTTTTGCATCAGCTGCAGCTTTACTTAATGTAATAAAGCTATCCGTATATTCTTTTAGTTTCTGCGTTACTAAATAGTGAATACTGCCAGGTGGATAGGTTCCATCTACACGACATTCTCCCGCCGGTACATCCGTTAATAATTCAATGCCTTCATCAATTGTTTTTACTGCATATATGTGAAATTGTCCCTGTTTCACTGCTTCAATGACTTCATCATTAAGTACTAATTCATCTACATTCTGGTGAGGAATCATTACGCCCTGCTCACCTGTCAAGCCTTTCATCTTGCAGATGCTAAAGAAACCTTCAATTTTCTCTGTAACCCCTCCAATGGGTTGGACTTCGCCTTTTTGGTTAACCGACCCCGTAACAGCAATTGATTGCTTAATTGGAACACTTGCCAGACTCGACAGCAACGCATATAGTTCTGTACTAGAAGCACTATCACCATCAATGCCACCGTAGAGTTGCTCAAAAGTTAAACTTGCAGTAAGTGCCAATGGATACTTCTGCGCATATTTTTGCCCTATATAGCCACTTAAGATCAACACGCCTTTGGTATGACTTGTACCACTCATCTTGGTTTCGCGTTCGATGTTAACAATACCGCTCTTTCCCATATAAGTATTGGCAGTGATACGAGAAGGCTTTCCAAACATATACTCTCCAACTGCCATAACAGCTAAACCATTCACTTGACCGATTTTTTTGTCTTTTGTATCAATCATGAGTTTACCATCAGCGACCATTTCCTGCAAGTGTTCTTCGTATTTATTACTGCGATATTTTTTTTCTTCTATGGCTTGTTTGACATGTTCTCCTGTTACTATATCATTTTGATTCATCGTAGCCCATATATCTGCTTCGCATAATATCTTTACTATTTCACTAAAACGAGTAGTCAACTTTTTCTGACTCCCTGCTAATCTACAGGAATATTCCACAACTCTGGCTACAGCAGAGCGGTCAAAATGTTTTAGCTTTTTACTCTCAATTGCAGAACTAATAAACTCAGCCATTTTTTGCACATTGTTCATATTACTATCCATTTGCGTATCAAAATCCGCGTGAATTTTAAACAGTTTACCAAAATCTTCATCATAATTATACATTAAATAGTATAAATAAGGATTACCGATTAAGATTACCTTCACATTAATGGGCACAGGCTGAGGTTTTAATGACGCCATAGCCATCATCCCATATTGTTCACTCAGATTCTCAACAAATAATTTTTGTGTTTTCAAAATCCGTTTTAAAGCTTCCCATGCGCCAATGTTAGTTAAAACATCCCGCACATTTAAGATGAGGTATCCTCCATTGGCTTTATGCAGCGCTCCTGCTTTAATCATGGTATAATCTGTACTTACCATGCCCATACGTGTTTCATACTCTACCCGACCTACTAAATTATAATAGGTAGGGTTCGCTTCTACAATGACTGGAGCACCTTTTAGTTCACGATTATCAACCAATAAGTTGACTTTGTATTTATCCCGGATAGAATCTTGGGTGTTCCTTTTCAGAAAAGCAAGAGGATTACTGTGGTCATCATCGCCACTGCTATTCTTAAAATCATTAATATTTTTTACAACATCTTCTTTCACAGCTTCTAAAAATTCTACAACAGTACTGTGATCTTGATATTTCTGCCGCACTTCATCAATCATACTGCCAGCTGCAAACAGACCTACCTTACCGTCTAATTTCCGGATTTCTTCTCGCATTTCTCTTTCTAATTCCTGCATACGGCGTACTACTTCCATGGCTTTTTCATGAACCGCCAATATTTTTTTCTCAGTAGCTTCTCTTTCTTCTTTTTCCAGACTTTGAAATTCCTCAGGAGTCAGCGTCTTCCCATCCTTCATCGGCATGCCGACAAAACCGGTTGTTGACCATTGAGGCAATATTCCATTCTCACTGGCTTTTTCGTTAAAAGAGTCAATAATCAGCGTACGTCTTTCTTGAAAAGACTTTATGGTACTATTTTTAGCATTTTCGTAATCATCGCTGCTAAAAACTTTCCCAACTTCTGTTTTTATATCCTCAATTAGACCTTCTATATCCTTGCAAAACACATGACCCATTCCTGCCGGTAATAATAAAGCGATAGGTTGGCTGCTATTTTTAAAATTATTCACATAGCACCAATCACCTGGACGTTCCTGTTCCTTAGCAATTTTAGCAACAGCTGCTTTCGCATAGGTTATTTTACCAGTTCCTACTAGTCCCGAGATAAAGATATTATATCCATGATTTTTTGCAAACAAACCGAATTCTACCGCTTTGACAGCACGTTTTTGTCCAATCATTACATCAAGAGGAGATATACTCGCTGTAGTTTCAAAATGAAATAAATTTTCATCACAAGTAAAACGAAGTTTATTTACTGGCAGCTCAGGATATTTGGTCATCATATCTGCTCCCTTTTTCCACATTTTAAAGATACATTTCGACTATTTCCATAAAAACACCTTTTCTATGTTTAATTTTTCCTATCCTTCATCTCCAAACGAATGGCTAGCCTCTTCACTCCACAAAACAGATTGATTACCACATTGTACACAGATGTCAAAAAATTTCTGAGGTTCATGGCATGCAGCATTAATCATGGACTTTGTGGCACCGGAACTATGAACCCACATCAGTTCACGATCCGTTTTAAATTCTCCGATGATACCTGATAAAGGACCATTGGCATACATACCGGCGGGAGGAATCTGACTAGCCCCAAAACTTTTTATATTGCCACAATTTGGACATTTTGGCATACCTTCATCTCCTTTTTATACAAAAGATATTCCTAAAAATAACATAATAATTTTAGATGTATTCACTACCGAATGAGCAGCAATCGAACTAATGAGCGAACCTGTCTTATAGTAAAGATAGGATAATCCCACCCCGACCAAAATCATTTCACTAAGCCAATACAAATTAAAATGCATAAGTGCGAAAACTAAGGAACTAGCAATCGCTCCTCCCCAAAATCCCCATTTTTTTTTCATAGGCAAAAAAGTAAACAATCGATATAGAATTTCTTCTGTCAAAGGTGCTAATGCCCCCGCCAGGAATAAAGGAGAGGCTAAGTCGCGCCATGAAATGGCTTTTTCAACTTGGGCAACTAAAGGATGCTGACTAGGTGTGAGGAAAAGAACTGTCGTATATATTCTTTCACTAAAAATGCTCAAAGCCAGCAATATAAAACCAGCAATGATTCCGTAGAATAAATTTCTGTTGAAATGCTGAAATGTTAAGCCTAGTGCTTTAAAGTTAGCATTATGCTTTCGTACTACTAAGCCAACCAGTGCTAGTACCACCAATCGATCGGTCACTTCTATGACAAAAGGTGTCGCGACAAAAATCATCGGATATAAAATTCTTACTAAGAATAAGCCTATCATTAGTCGTAATACATGAATTGAAAAAACATCCTTGAGATTCCAAGAAACTTTATTTTCTAGCATATTACTACCTCTTAAATTAGAAAGACATATCAATACCATTATGCACGTCCATATCATCTTTCATGCTTGGAAATTTTTAAACAAAAAATAGCCTTCCTGCCTTGGTGTCGACAGAAAAGCTATTTTTCAATCTATTGTATTATAATCTTTCACGCAGTAAAGTATTTACCATATCTGGATTCGCCCGTCCTTTTGTTTGTTTCATAATCTGTCCGACTAAGAATCCTATGGCCTTGTCTTTACCTGCTTTAAAATCAGCTACTGATTGAGGGTTTGCCGCAATTACACTTTCTACAATGGCAACGATCTCACTGCTATCGGAGATTTGCACCAACCCTTTTTCTTTGACAATCACTTCTGCATCTTTGCGGCTGATCCACATTTCTTCAAATACGGTTTTGGCTATTTTATTAGAAATTGTTCCCTTTTCAATTAGAGCAAGCAGTTCTGTTAATTGCTTCGGTGAAACGGGGCAGTCTAGAATCGTTATTCCTTCACTATTTAAGTGCTTAGATACTTCTCCCATTAACCAATTGGCTACAGCTTTGGCATCTCCGTTATTTTCCACACTTTGGTCAAAATAATCGGCTACCGCTTTAGTAGACGTGATAATGCCAGCATCATATGCTGATAAGCCGTAATCATTCATTAGACGCTGCCTGCGAGCATCCGGCAGTTCTGGCAGATTGGCACGAATTTCGGCCACTCTGGCTGGGTCAACCACAATTGGCACCAGATCGGGCTCTGGTAAATACCGATAATCGTGGGCCTGCTCTTTACTGCGCATAGAAGCAGTGACCCCTTTATTTTCATCCCAAGTACGTGTCTCTTGGATCACTCTTCCCCCATCGTCAAGTATATCTTCCTGACGGATCACTTCGTACTCGATACCACGCTGTGCAGAACGGAAAGAATTGAGATTCTTAATTTCCGCTTTTGTACCAAGGGCAGCTTGTCCATGGGGCCGCAGAGAAATATTAGCATCGCAGCGCAAACTGCCTTCTTCCATTTTGCAGTCTGATACATCTAAGTACTCTAGAATGGCTTTTACTTTCTCTAAATATGCCTTGGCTTCTTCTGCAGAGCGAATATCTGGTTCAGAAACAATCTCTAATAATGGCACTCCAGTACGATTATAATCGACCAAAGCAGAGTCCGAACTGCTGATCGTAGCACCTGAATGCACTAGCTTTCCGGCATCTTCTTCCATATGTATACGAGTAATATTAATGCGCTTGGTTTCTCCATTTACCTCAATATCTAAATGACCATTTACAGCAATGGGTAAGTCATATTGAGAGGTTTGGAAATTCTTCGGCAAATCAGGATAATAATAATTCTTACGATCGAACTTACTAAATGGCAGAATTTCGCAATTAAGAGCCAATCCTGCTTTCACAGCAAATTCTACTACTTTCTCATTAATAACAGGTAAAACCCCAGGGAGTCCCAAGCATACCGGACAAACATTAGTGTTTTGTTCCGAGCCAAATTTTGTACTGCAGCCACAGAAAATCTTTGAATTGGTTTTTAGCTCTGTATGAATTTCTAACCCTATTACTATTTCATAATCCATCGATTAAACCTCCCCTAGGGTTGCAAAGCCCTTGTGGTAATCATTATTCTGCTCAAATGTATAGGCAGCGCGAATGATTGTTTCTTCTCCCAAAGGCTTACCGATGATTTGCATACCAATAGGCATGCCAGCAGCAAAACCGCATGGAATAGAGATCGCCGGTACTCCAGACAAGTTTACAGGAATTGTACATACATCCTGCAAGTACATGGCAAGAGGATCATTCGTCTTTTCACCCAATTTAAAAGCAGTAGTAGGTGCAGTCGGTGTGATCAGTACATCCACCTGCTCAAATGCTTTGTCAAAATCCTGCTTCACTAAGGTGCGAACTTTCAATGCTTTTAAGTAATACGCATCATAATAACCGGAGCTTAACGCATATGTACCAAGCATGATACGGCGTTTTACTTCCGCGCCAAAGGCTTCACTGCGAGTTTTTTTATACATATCAATAATATCATTGCCTTCTACTCGATGGCCAAAGCTCACTCCATCATAACGGGCCAAATTAGAACTGGCTTCTGCCGGGGCAATCATATAGTAAGCTGACAAAGCATATTCCGTATGAGGCATAGATATTTCTTTATATTCAGCACCTAAGGCTACTAATTGTTCAATAGCCTTGTTAATGGCTCTTTCTACTTCAGCATCCATCCCAGCAACAAAATATTCTCTTGGAAGCCCAATTTTCAAACCTTTAATATTGTTTACCAATGATTTTGTATAATCAGGCACACCAGTATTAATCGAAGTTGAATCTTTGGCATCATAACCAGAAATGATGTTCATCACGTGAGCACTGTCCGTAACATCACGAGTAATCGGTCCAATTTGGTCAAGGGAAGAAGCATACGCCACCAGTCCGTAGCGGGATACACGACCATATGTAGGCTTTAGTCCAACTACACCACAGTAGGCTGCCGGCTGACGGATAGAACCACCTGTATCTGAACCCAACGCCCAAATTGCTTCTCCTGCTGCAACTGCAGCGGCAGAACCACCACTGGAACCACCTGGTACCGTCTCCAGATTCCAAGGATTATGAGTAGGAAAGAATCCTGAGTTCTCGGTAGAGCCACCCATAGCAAACTCATCCATGTTAGCTTTACCAACAATAACGGCATCTTCTGCTGCTAATTTTTCAGCAACGGTTGCATCATAGGGAGGTACAAAGGTTGCTAATATTTTGGAAGCACAAGTTGTTTTTATTCCTTTAGTGCATATATTATCTTTCAGAGCTCCTGGAATACCAGCAAGTACAGAAACCTTTTCACCGCGCTGAATTTTACTATCCACAGCCTGAGCCTGAGTCAACGCATTCTCACTCGTTAGGGTAATATAAGCTTGTACATCTTTATCGACAGCATCAACCCGCCCTAGCACAGCCTTGGCTAATTCTACAGCGGATATTTCTTTTGCTGCTAATTTTTTATGCAATTGGCTCGCTGTATGTTTAAATAACTCCATGCTTATCCTCCTTATCCTTCCATAATCTTAGGAACTTTAAAATAACCATCTTCCTGCTCAGGCGCATTTGACAACGCTAATTCTCGAGACAGCGATGGCTTTGCTTCATCTGCCCGCATTACATTTTTTAGCGGTAACACATGAGCAGTAGGCTGTACATTATCAACATTTAGCTTATTTAAAACATCTGCATATTCTAAAATAGCATCCATCTGTCCAGTAAATGTTTCAAGCTCACTCTCGGAAAATTCCAGTCGTGACAATAAAGCAACATTCGCTACATCTTTACATGTAATCTTCACAATCTCACCATCCAAACTTAGTATTGTTAGGAAATTTCATAATAAACTATATTATACCATGTTTAAGAGAATTTCAAAAATAAAACATTTAAACCGCAAATATGGAAGGATTATATTTTTTACTTACAGAAAAAGATTGCTGAAACGCAGATCGGGCGTTACAGCAATCTTTTCTTTTTCAATCATGTATATTCACTATTTTCTCTTCACTACAGCTAATGATTTTAGCATTGTTATCGATCTTAACTCGCAAATCGA
>CAMKSY010000075.1 GCA_946415545.1 uncultured Pelosinus sp.
AAATGAACAGCCTGTTATCAATAGTCTTACCCGATTTAATGGAAGAGGGCGTGTTGCTTCGCGTTTTTGGAAAAAACGCAAAGCGACACGCCCTATAGGGATATAGAGTATAGTCCGTTCGGCTATTTTATGTGTTTAACGAGTTCTACAGCCAAGCCAATATATTTTTGAGGCGTTAAAGCGAGTAAGCGAGTTTTATCTTCTTTTGGTAAATCTACGCTTTCAATAAAAGAACGAATTTCTGCTTCACCAATTGCTTTTCCTCGAGTAATTTCTTTTAACTTATCATAGGCATTCGTATGCCCATGCTTACGCATCACGGTTTGTACAGCTTCTGACAGAACCTCCCAAGCATCAGTCAAGTGACTTTCAATAACCTGATTATTAGGCAGGGTTTTGCCAAAACCTTTTAAGGCATAAGACAAGGCTATATGAGAATATCCAATCGCAGCTCCTATATTGCGCTGCGCAGAGGAGTCGCTAAGATCTCTTTGTAAGCGGGATATGGGCAGCTTATTCGCCAGATGATCCAGTAGAGCGTTGCTAAGCCCCAGATTTGCCTCTGAGTTTTCAAAATCGATAGGGTTGACCTTATGGGGCATGGTTGATGAGCCAACTTCACCGCTAATGGTTTTCTGTTTAAAATAACCCAAAGAGATATACAGCCACATATCTCGGTCAAAATCTAGGACAATATTATTAAAACGGTTGATGGCATGAAAGCACTCTGCTACATAATCATGAGATTCTATTTGGGTTGTCAGCGGATTGTATTCCAGACCCAGTCCCTCGACGAAATTTTTGGCAACATTTTCCCACTCGATTTCAGGATAGGCAATTTGATGAGCGTTAAAGTTGCCAACTGCTCCATTAAATTTTCCTAGAAACTCAAGACTGCAGATTTGTTTTAACTGCCGATTCCATCTGTACACAAATACAGCAAGCTCTTTTCCCATAGTGGTAGGAGAAGCAGATTGTCCATGAGTATGTGCCAGCATTGCGACGTCTTTTAAGGTTTCGGCTTTGTTTGCCACTTCGGCAGCAAGCTCTTTAGCTGCTGGCAGCCAAACTGTATTGATTCCGTCCTTTAGCATTAATGCATAGGATAAGTTGTTGATATCCTCAGAAGTACAAGAGAAATGAATAAACTCAAGAACATCCGATAATGAAGTCGTACTTAGTGCATCTCTTAAGAAATATTCAACAGCTTTCACATCATGATTCGTAATTTTTTCGATCGCCTTAATCTTTAAAGCAACTTCCTCGTCAAAAGTAGTAACAATCCTTCGCAGCAACTGTATTTCGTCAGATGTAAAAGCTCGAACTTGATTGAATGCCGGGTTAGATGCCATGGTTATCAGCCATTCAATTTCTATATGGGTGCGATATTTCATTAATGCCCATTCTGAAAAAAAGTCGCCTAATGGTTTGCTAATAGATTCATAGCGTCCGTCAAGTGGAGTTAAAGATTTAATACTCATAAATACCCTCTTTGTTTTATAGATTTTTGTGAAAACCCTAAGTAAGCAGCGAAAGTGTAAGATAGGGTTCCAAAGGGATGACTACTGTATGCGTTTTTGGGTTGCTAGTATTATTTTATCACTATAGTCAAACTTTTTCCAAGAAGAAATATCGTGTTTCGATAGATATTGTCAAAAAGTTGGTGATATTTATACTTTAAAAAGCAATAAATATACATTTTAGAAGATAATTAATTATCAGATTCAAAGTATGGGGCGGGCTGATTGCTTTGCCACACAGGGAAAAGATCTTTATCAACGCTTCTTCTTTAAGATTTGACAGATGAAGTTAATAAGTACTGGAGTTAAAAAGGACTTGAATTCTAATTCCAAATGCAGTAATATTTAAACAATTAGTACTTTAGAAAAACAAAATTAGGACTGGAAAGATAGTTAAGGCTAAGATCGTTGTATCCTGATAAAGGAGATGTCTTAGCCTTTTTTAGATTTGTAGTTTAAATAGTAGGAAGGTGTAGTCTCTATGATCTATCTGGATAATGCTGCCACCTCTTGGCCTAAACCGGAACGCGTGTATCAGATGGTTGACAAGGTGATGAGACAAATCGGAGCAAATCCTGGCCGTTCGGGGCATACCATGGCAATTGAAGCCGGCAGACTCGTTCAAGAAACAAGAGAATTAGCAGCAGCATTGTTTGCGATTCCTCATCCGTCACAGGTGGTATTTACCTTAAATGTTACAGATTCTCTTAATTTGGCTTTAAAAGGATTGTTGCAGCCAGGTGATCATGTTATTACCAGTTCTATGGAACATAATGCTATAACTCGCCCCTTAGAAGCGCTGCGTAAAAAGGGGGTAACTGTTACCAAGGTTACGACATCGCCTGTTAATGGAGTTTCTCTTCAGGAGATTCGGAATGCTATTCAGGCAAATACCAAGTTAATTGCCATAACTCATGCTTCTAATGTGACTGGTACATTAAATCCCATTGGGGAAATTGGACAAATTGCACAAGCGTTTGGTATTGCCTTTCTAGTAGATTGTGCTCAAACTGCAGGAGTGTTCCCAATCAATGTGCAGGAAATGGGGATTGACCTTTTAGCTTTTGCTGGTCATAAATCTTTATTAGGCTGTCAGGGGGTTGGCGGACTCTATGTACACAAGAGGATTACTCTAAAAACCTTGCGTGAAGGTGGTACTGGCAGCCATTCCGAGTCTTTAGAACAACCTGATGAATTACCAGAACGATATGAGAGCGGCACACTTAATACTTCAGGAATTGCAGGACTTGGAGCAAGCATTCGATATATTATGGAAACCGGTATGGAAAAGATAAAGCAACGGGAAGAAGCATTGACAAATCTGTTATTAAAAGGTTTGGCGAGAATACCGGGAGTGGTGCTTTATGGTCCCCCATTGGGACAGGAGCGAGCTGCTGTTGTGTCTTTTAATCTTGAGCAGATCAGTGCGAATGAGCTGTGTATGATTTTGGATAAATCCTTTCAAATTGCTGTCCGTCCAGGTCTGCATTGTGCCCCGGATGCTCATCGAGTACTGGGAACCTTGCAGGGAGGCACAATCCGTATTAGTCCAGGCTATTTTACTACAGAAGAAGAAATAGAAACGTGTTTGCAGGCAATTACTGCGATTGGGAAAGAATTGGTGGAGGAAATGAAATGATAGATGTACCAGAACGATACTCCAGGCAAGCTATATTTCAAGGTATTGGTTCAGCAGGCCAGGAGAAGATTGGGCACAGTCGGGTGGCAATCATTGGTTTAGGAGCACTGGGAACTGTAATTGCCAATAACTTGGTGAGAGCTGGGGTTGGGTATATACGCTTAATTGATCGTGATTTTGTAGAGCTTAGCAATTTACAGCGGCAAACGATTTTTGATGAAGCGGATGTTAGTGAGCAACTGCCTAAAGCAGTTGCTGCTGCTCAGCATTTGGAAAAGGTCAATTCAGAAATAACACTAGAGGCAATTGTCAGCGATGTGAATGCTGCAAATATTGAAACGCTATTAACGGATGTTGACCTTGTCATGGATGGCACGGATAATTTTGAGACTCGCTTCCTTCTAAATGATATTTGTTTGAAAAAGAATATTCCTTGGGTGCACGGGGCTGTATTGGGGAGTTATGGTCTTACTGCGAACATAATTCCAGGACAAACTCCATGTTATCGATGCTTAATGCCTGAAATACCAGATACAGGGGCTAGCGGCACTTGCAGTTCAGCTGGAGTGCTGAATATGATTACGGGTATCATTTCATCATATGCATCGGCAGAAGCTTTAAAAATACTGGTTGGCAGTTCTGATGTCAGAAAGTCAGCCCTTTTCATTGATGTTTGGAATAATTCTTTTCATAGTAAAGAGCTATCGAGGCAATCAGACTGTCCTGCCTGCGTTAAACATGAATACCATTATCTTACTAACGAAAAAGGAACCTATACGACTTTGCTATGCGGACAAAAGGCGGTGCAAATTGTGCCAGGTCAGGTACGCAAGATGGACTTTTCCGATATTCTAAAGCGTTTGGATCATGTAGGAGAAATTCAATCCAACCGTTTTCTTTTACGTTTAAAAATTCATGAGATAGAAATTACTCTTTTTGCTGATGGACGAGCTATTATCAAAAATGTCGAAAATGAAAATAAAGCCAAGGCTCTTTATACAGAGTATTTTGGATTGTGAAAGACAAGATTACTTAGATTGATTTTTAGAGTAGTCAATTCAGTGCGCTATTGTTGCTAATTACACTTCAGTCGGGTGTGCTGGGGCTTTCTTTACTTTTAACTTTGTATATTGGGTGGGGCAAATTTATATCATAAATAATAAATTACATATATTGACACTTCAATATCGATTGTGCTATCATAGCAAGTAATTCAATATCTTTTTGCTGATCAGACAACTGAAGGCTAAAGAATTCCTTAACAGGGATTCTTTAGCCTTTTTATTTATCTGCTCAGTTAGTAGGTTTATGAGAATAAAATTTGGGGGTGCCTACAAATGAGTCAAATTGAAGTAACAAAAAAGGCGAAGCAAGAATCTGAGGTGGGCAGGTGGATGAAAAAGGAAGATTCGTGGGCGATTATGATTGCCTTAGGTCTTATTATCTTAGCCACTATTACATTCTTTACTGGTGGCAGTAAATTTTTTACGACAATGGCTGTTGCTATTCCCGGTTGGTCTAAGGATGCTAGTAAGTTAGCTGGTGGACTAGGGAAAAGTTTTCTTGGACTTATTTATTTATATGTTTTTTTCACAGCTGTTTTTGGTATGGGTGCTAACGTTTTAGGATTTAATGTTAGACAATTTATAGCTGGCTTTACAACATTGTTTGTGGCGTCAATTCTTGTTACTGTTTTAGGATCTAATACATTTATTAAAGAAATGCAGTTGGAAACCCCTCTATTAGCATTAATAATCGGTTTATTGTTTGGCAACACGATGAAGCTTCCTGAATGGCTACATCAGGCATTGCGTACCGAATATTACGTTAAAACGGGTATTGTCCTGATGGGGGCCACACTGCCCTTTACCATTATACTTAAAGCAGGACCTGCGGCAATTACCCAGGCTCTAATTGTATCTGTCGTAACCTTTGGTATTATCTATTTTGCAGCTACCAAATTGTTTGGCTTAGATCCCCGTTTAGGAGCTTGCCTTGGTGCTGGTGGCTCTATTTGCGGTGTATCTGGGGCAATCGCAATTGGCGGAGCTTGCCGAGCAGAGAAGCAGCATGTTTCAATAGCGATTTCAATGGTTATTATTTGGGCTGTTGCTATGATCTTTTTATTACCCTTTTGGGCAAAATCTTTAGGTTTAGCACCAGGGATTGCTGGTGCTTGGATCGGAACATCAGAATTTGCTGATGCAGCTGGGTTTGCCGCCGCCGAAGCAATTGGTGATGAACGGGCAGTTAAAACCTTTACCTTGATGAAGGTAGTAGGGCGAGACATGTTTGTTGGTATATGGGCATTTTTAGTGGCAATTTTATCCGTTACTGTGTGGGAAAAGAAAAGTGCAAAAGACTCGGAACGTATTGATAAAAAAGAAATCTGGAACCGATTTCCTAAATTTATTATTGGCTTTTTTATTGCTTCTATTCTCACTACCATGGTCATCTCTTTTCTGGATCCAAAAGCGGGTGCGGCCTATTCTAAAGATATTATTGGCTCTCTTAAAACGCTGCGTGGCTGGACCTTTACTTGGACTTTTTTGTGTATTGGATTTACGACGCGATTTCGTGAATTAACATCCATAGGATGGAAGCCATTAGCAGCATTTGCCCTTGGTGTAATCGTTAATGTACCCTTGGGGTATTGGCTGTCTAATGAGGTATTTGCAAGTTATTGGTTGGGTATAAAATAAATGGTAGAATATATTACGCGTATTACGATGAAGCTTATCAAGAGAGACGAGTTAGATACTAATAATCTCAAAAATGTCAGCGAAGTTGATGCAAATTGCGTTCGTAGTTTTGGTCATCAGTTGGCAGGACGCAGTGAGCGTATTGCAGGGATGATGGAGAGGTTGGCAAAAAAGGGATTTACTTTTACTGCTAAGCAGGATTCTATTATTGCTGAATCAACAAAAGTAGAAGCGCAAACTGCTAAGAGATATCTGTTGCAAGAGGGATTTCATGATTCAGAGTTTCAAGTGTATCTGGAATACACCCGTAAATGGGGAGTATTATAGAAAAATAAAAAAACATTTGCATTTTTCAAATCATTGAGTATAACGATTGAAAGAGTAACTTTATATTATTGCTGATTAGTTATTGAACTAAAGGCTGTGGAAGCATTTCTATTTTAGAAGTGTTCCCTCAGCCTTTTTATTTTTAAATTACAGGAGGGCTAAAAAATGAGTAAAAAAATTAAACAAATCGCTATTTATGGAAAAGGTGGAATTGGTAAATCTACCACGACTTCTAATATTAGTGCAGCTTTATCAAAAATGGGTTTAAAGGTTATGCAATTTGGGTGTGATCCAAAGGCGGATTCCACAAATACACTGCGTGACGGAACTTACATTCCTACCGTTCTGGATACCTTACGTGAAAAATCTCAAGTTAAAGCAGAAGATGTGATATTTCAAGGATTCAATGGAGTCTATTGTGTAGAAGCTGGCGGTCCAGCTCCAGGAGTAGGGTGTGCAGGTCGAGGTATTATTACTTCGGTTCAATTATTAAAGCAGTTAAAGGTTTATGAAGAACTTGATTTAGATGTAGTCATTTATGATGTTTTAGGAGATGTTGTGTGTGGTGGATTCGCTGTTCCGATACGCGAAGGGATTGCTGAACATGTATTTACCGTATCGTCCTCTGACTTTATGGCCATCTATGCTGCAAATAATTTGTTCAAAGGAATTAAGAAATATTCTAATTCCGGTGGTGCTCTACTGGGAGGGTTAATTGCAAATTCAATTAATGCACCTTATGCCAAGGAAATTGTAGATGATTTTGTAGATAGAACAAAAACACGAGTTGTAGAATATGTTCCTCGTTCTGTTACCGTAACCCAGGCAGAACTTCAAGGGAAAACTTCAGTGGAAGCATTCCCAGATTCAGAGCAAAGTAAAGTTTACAGTAAGTTGGCACAAAGAGTATATGAAACTACAGAATCAAAAGTTCCATCACCATTAGATACTGCGGAATTAAGAGACTGGGCTTCTAAATGGGCGGATCATTTATTAGCAATGGAAACAGGTGAAGTGCGAGGCAGAGCCGCTGCTATTTAATCATAGATATAATTGAAGATAGTAAACTTGTCAGGAAACTAACAAGCTGGTCAGATAAACTGAAGGCTACAGAAATGATTATTTCTGTAGCCTTCAGTCTAAGAAAAAGAGAGTTCATTTAGGAATATAAGCCTCTTTATCAAAGAGCTTTCTACGAGAGCAAGATAGATGAAATAGAAAGAAGGAGTATTATATGAGTTGCGTTTGTTCAGGTATTATTAAAAGCCAAGAGATAATAGAGAAAACAAAAAAACATCCTTGCTATTCCGCAGAAGCGCACCATACCTATGCGCGTATGCATTTGCCTGTAGCACCCCAGTGCAATGTACAATGCAACTATTGCAACCGCAAATTTGATTGCGTAAATGAAAGCCGTCCTGGTGTAACGAGTGAGGTTCTAACACCGGATCAGGCGTTAGATAAATTTGAGTGGGTTAAGGAGAAAATTGATCAGCTTAGTGTGGTTGGCATTGCCGGTCCAGGGGACGCTTTAGCCGAATGGAATCTGACAAAGCAAACTTTTAAAAATATAAAAGCTGTCAATTCCGATGTTACATTTTGCTTATCGACGAATGGGTTGTTGCTGCCAGAGTATGCGGAAGAAATTATTCAGCTTGGCGTTCAGCATGTTACGGTGACCGTAAACACATTAGATCCAGAGATTGGAGCCAAAATTTATAAATTTGTGGTTTATAAAGGAATACGCTATGAAGGTGCTGAGGCAGCAACGTTGCTTTTGAAAAATCAGTTGGCAGGGATTGAATATTTAACCAAACGAGGAGTTTTGGTAAAAATCAATATTGTTATGATCAAAGGTATAAACGATCATCACATCCCTGCAGTAGTTAGAAAGGTTAAAGAACTGGGTGTTTTTGTTACGAATATTATGCCTTTGATTCCTGCACCTGGCAGTGCATTTGAACATTTCTCTCAAACCAGTATGAAAGAAATAAATGAACTTAGAAATGTTTGTCAACTGGATATTCAGCAAATGCGTCACTGTCAGCAATGCAGGGCTGATGCGATAGGGTTATTAAGCGAAGATCGTTCCCAGGAATTTCGTAGGTACAGCCATCAGACCGCAGAGGCGAAAACAGCACAGAATCATAAGAAAAAGCAATACAAAATTGCTGTGACGTCTAAGTATGGTAAGTTAGTTGATCAGCATTTTGGTCATGCCTCAAAATTTATTATCTATCAAGGAGATGGTCAAGACTTTAAAATAGTGGAAAATCGAGCTGTAGAAAAATTTTGTTCTGGAATGGAAGAATGCGATAGTGGTGAAGTACAAAGAGATGATATTATTAATGCCCTGCAGGATTGTGATGCAGTATTAACGATGCGAATTGGTCATCATGCTAAGGAGCGGTTAAATAAGAAGGAAATTTATAGTGTGGAATATTGTGACACTGTAAATAATGGACTGCAGTATGCAGTGAGCCAGTTGGCTGATCGATAAAATATTTAATAAAGGAGATGAAGGCAAGAAATCAAGGATAAATTACAGTAACCTTTTACTAAACTCGTTGATTTATCTGGTATTATTACTTTCTTTCTGCTGTGGCTACCTCGTATCGGAGTCGTAGATGGGCAGTTTATCCTCTATATCAGAAGTACTAGTAGCTTTGTGGATACTGGCTTCTGATGGTTCTTTGTTTATTCATGTTTCTATCGTTCTTATAGGATTGATATTAGGAGGAGTATCTCCAGAACTATCAAGGCAACTCAGGCCATTGTTTAGCCTATTTGGTCCAATTTATACTTTCTTTATTTTCCTGTCTTTATGTTGTTCTTCATTATTAAGATACTAATGAGAAAGATTATTATTGACAAAATCGAATTTTGCTATAAAGTTTTAAATGAACCACGTAACAATTTTAACTATGGAGCTAATGTATGAATATGAAAAGAATGAAATGGATCTCTGCATTATGTACTACTCTCTTCATTGGTGTATTTGAGTTTATACGGCATTATTTCTTGGATTTTATTTCTATGAGCTGGGGAAATCTACTGGTTGCTGTTGTGACGGGGTTATTGTTCTATATCTATTTTCATGGTATTTTTTCTCTTTTGGAAAGTCTTTATTATAAACTGCAAAAAGGGCAAGAAGAGAGGGCTGTTTTGCAAGAGCGAGACAGAATTGCTCGAGAATTACATGATAGTGTTTCTCAAGCGCTGTTTTTTATGAATGTGAAGGTGCTGGAGATTGGTACCGCTCTTAAGCAGCAGCGCCAGCCCTTAGCAGAAGTTAAAGAATTGCAGGAGGCCATTAAATTTACCGATGAAGATATACGGCAGCATATTTTTGCATTGCAGAAAGTGACGTATGAGAATATTAATTTAGTAGAAGTTATACAAACCTATATTAATGTTTATAAAGAGCAGAATAATATAAATGTGGACTTAGTGATAAGAGGTAATGGTTATAGCAGGTTAAGTAACTATGTAAAAACCCAGTTGTTTCGTATTTTTCAGGAACTTTTATTTAATATTCGTAAGCATGCTGAAGCAAAGCAAGTAGATGTTAGTTTACTTGAGGAGGAGAATCAATTTTCCATGATCATTTGTGATCATGGAAAAGGGTTTCCTAAAGAAGAATTAAATCCCCAAAGAATGTCTTTTGGTTATAAAATGCTAAAAGATGCTGCTTGCGCAATTGATGCTACATTGCAGATAGAAAGTATTGCAGGCAGGGGAACTACGGTAACTGTTAGTTTGGAATTAAAATAGGAGGCTAAGTGCATGACGATTAAGGTGTTAGTGGTAGATGATCATTTATTGTCCCGAAAAGGTATTAGCAGTATCCTTTCATCTCATGCTATGTTTGAGATTATCGGGGAGGCAACCAATGGTCAAGAAGCTCTAGCAAAAACAAAAGAGCTGATGCCAGACCTTATTTTGATGGATATTCGAATGCCTGGTGGCAGTGGTTTAGAAGCTACAAGGCTGATTAAGGAAGAAATGCCCTATGTAAAAATTGTAATTTTAAGTGTATCTGATGATGTACAGGATTTCTTTGAGGCTATAAAGAAAGGGGCTCAGGGCTATTTATTAAAAAATATGGAGCCTGAGTATTGGTTAGATTATATTATCAGCATTGTTCAAGGAGAAGCACCTATTTCCCGAGACGTTGCTAGTAAAATACTACAAGAATTTTCGATTCAGAAGACAGATGCATCAGGAAGTAAATTATCAGAAAGAGAAAGAGAGGTTCTTCAGTTAGTTAGTCAAGGTCTAGGAAATAAGGAGATAGGGAAAGTACTTTTTATTACAGAGAGTACTGTAAAGAATCATTTACGTAACATATTGGATAAACTGCACTTGCAAAATCGTATGCAGCTCATTGCATTTGCTTATAAAAATGGTTTGATTTCGTAGTTAGGAATTTTGAAGAAGCTGATATCTTAGGCATTAATGCAAAGCATTATAATAATAGCAAAGTAACAACGAATAATAATTCATCTGCTAGTTGGAATGATTCTTAAGGTTATCTGTTGGAGTATTGTAATTGGACTGGAAGATATAGATGATTTACTGTAATTATGCCCTTACTTCAAGTTAGTAATATAAAATAAACCGGTCTCTTCAGTTTGAGACCGGTTTTGCGTTTATACTGTTTTCATCCACTTTTCGAATTCCTCAACAATTTCCTCGCGGGCAACTTGCACAGCCTCGCCGCTCCACTCTTGCCCCGTATCCCCATCATACCAGAGATCTTTATTACTGAATGTACCTGTAGGGTATAATTTTTCTTGTATGGCTGTGTGCATGCCATCAAGTAGGCTTTGCTTAATGGTTTTACGTGATGTTCTATGACCTGATTTTTCTGTAGGGGTTACTTCAAGACCCGTCTCCCCTTTGCTGATTTCAATATGAGATAACACTTTTCCCTGTGCTTGAGCTGCTGAAATGGACTGTCTGGCAGCACTAGTTGCTTGCTCATGGCTAATCGTATCGTCAGACACTGTAATTCTAATATTTCCTATGATTAGTTTATACATAGAATACACCTCCCAAGAAAAAATATATGCATTTTTAAAGAATGTAGAACTAGATAGTAGACACCAATAGTGTTAATTTGACTTTCAAGATAGAGTGGGATATAATATTATTCAAGTCCTAAGATACAGAGTAGTAGGCTTTATTTATGGTACAGAAAGTTGGCGGATGATGCGAGCCAGCCCTTAAATCTGCTGAACTCACTGTGGAGGATCAGCTGTGAATTAGTAATAGCTGACGCTTGATTAGTGTTAACAATCATTGAGAGGATGGCAACAGCTGTCAATCAGGGTGGTATCGCGGGTATATATAACTCGTCCCTGGCTAATAAGCCAAGGGGCGTTTTTTTATTTTTTATAAATAGGAGGATTTTAAATGAACGAAAGATATAATCCTAAAGAAATTGAGTCGAAATGGCAGAAATACTGGACTGAGAATCATGCTTTTAAAACGGAACTCAACCGTCAGCGTCCAGAATACTATGTTTTAGAAATGTTTCCTTATCCTTCTGGCAATTTACATATGGGTCATGTCCGCAACTATTCTATCGGTGATGTAATTGCGAGATTTAAAACCATGCAAGGTTATAATGTACTTCATCCTATGGGATGGGACTCTTTTGGAATGCCTGCTGAAAATGCGGCGATCAAGCATGGTGTTCATCCAGCAGAGTGGACCTGGGAGAATATTGCTAAGATGCGAAGGCAGCAGCAAGAACTAGGCTTATCTTATGATTGGGATCGCGAAGTGGCGACCTGTCATCCTGATTATTACCGTTGGACTCAATGGTTGTTCTTATTGTTTGTAGAGCGTGGACTTGCCTATAAGAAGAAAGCTGCGGTGAATTGGTGTAATGAATGCAATACTGTACTTGCAAATGAGCAAGTGATTGATGGTGCTTGCTGGCGCTGCGATTCTGTCGTCGTTAAAAAAGAATTAGAACAGTGGTTTTTCAAAATTACAGACTATGCCGATCGACTTTTAAATGATCTTAGTGAGCTTAAGGGCTGGCCTGAGAGAGTTAAAACGATGCAGGAAAACTGGATTGGTCGTAGTGAAGGTGCAGAATTCAGCTTTGCTGTAGCGGGTTCTGAAGATAAAATTGCTGTATATACAACACGGCATGATACGGCTTTTGGCGTAAGCTATGTAGTACTGGCACCAGAGCATAAATTGGTAGAAAAGCTGATTGCTGGTAAAGACAATGCAGGAGAAATTCGTCAATTTGTTGATAAAGTACGTAATATGAGTGAGATTAGCCGTACTTCCAGTGAGTTTGAAAAAGAAGGTATCTTTACAGGGGCTTATGCTATAAATCCCTTCACTGGTCAAGAAGTACCAATTTGGATAGCAAATTATGTTTTGGTGGAATATGGTACTGGAGCAGTAATGGGCGTTCCAGCCCATGATGAAAGGGACTGGCAATTTGCCAATAAATATAATTTAACTAAAACGATTGTTGTACAGCCCGAAGGGGAAGAGTTGACACTAGAAACGATGGAAGGCGCATACAGCGGCGATGGCATTATGGTCAATTCGGGACAGTTTAGTGGCATGAAGAGTGAAGCAGGTAAAGTAGCAATTGCAAAATGGCTAGAAGAACAAGGGTATGGCAAGCGTCATGTGAATTATCGTTTACGAGATTGGCTTGTATCTCGTCAGCGATATTGGGGTGCGCCAATTCCCCTTATCAATTGTGCTGATTGTGGTAGTGTGCCTGTTCCAAAGGAACAGTTACCTGTTTTATTGCCCGAGAATGTAAATTTTGCTGCAGGCTCAGTTTCGCCGTTAGCCAAGGTAGAAGAGTTTGTAAATTGTATATGTCCTAAATGTGGTGGCCCTGCGAAGCGTGAGACTGATACGATGGATACTTTTATTTGTTCCTCATGGTATTATATGCGTTATGCAGATCCTAAAAACACAAATCTTCCTTTTGATTCCTCGAAGGCCGATTATTGGGCACCTGTCGATCAATATATTGGTGGCATTGAGCATGCCATATTACATCTTTTATACTCCAGGTTTTTTACAAAGGTACTTAAAGATGCAGGATTAGTAAATGTAAATGAGCCATTTAAGAACCTGTTAACGCAAGGAATGGTTATAAAAGATGGTTCAAAAATGTCTAAGTCTAAGGGAAATGTTGTATCTCCTGAAGAAATTATTGCAAAATATGGAGCAGATACAGCTCGTTTGTTTATTTTATTTGCTGCTCCGCCGGAACGTGACTTAGAATGGAATGATCAAGGCGTAGAAGGTTCTTATCGATTCCTTGGACGTCTGTGGAGAATTGTAGATCACTACGCTTCTTTTATGGCAGGAGAAGAATCTGGATATGAAAAGAGCACTCTTAGTAAAGAGGAACGAAATCTTAGACGTGTATTGCATGTAACGATTAAGAAAGTAACCGAAGATATTGGGGATCGTTTTAATTTTAATACCGCCATTAGTTCTATTATGGAATTAGTAAATGCAATGTATACTGCTAAGGATCAGAATTTAGCTGTCAATCCTGGGCTAGTACGCGAACTCGTTTCAAATTTATTATGTTTGTTAGCTCCTTTCGCGCCTCATATTACAGAAGAATTGTGGAGTGAAACCATTGGGCAAGGTAGTGTCCATAAACATATATGGCCTGTGTTTGATGAGGATGCTATAAAGTTAGAAGAAGTAGAAATTGTTGTACAGATTAATGGAAAAGTGCGGGAGAAAATTGTTGTTTCTGCCACACTTACATCAAAGGAATTAGAAGAAAAAGTATTAGAGCAAGAAAAAGTGCAAGCATTGATTCATGAGAAACAAGTGATAAAAGTAATTGCCATAGCAGGAAAATTGGTTAATATTGTAGTACGTTAATTTATTTTAGAATGTAAATGATGTAGGAATAGTCCGGTCGAATCTGTCGACTGGACTATTCCTACGTCTAGGTGAAACTGTTACTTAAAAAATAAATATGTTTTAATTGAATCAAGAAACTTTTCTGAAAATAAAATTGCCAAGAGAATCAAGGACATGTATAATACTAATAAGA
>CAMKSY010000076.1 GCA_946415545.1 uncultured Pelosinus sp.
GCGCTATTGGAAGTACGTAATCTTAAAAAGTATTTCATTACTGACACCGATTTTTTGGGACGCCCTGCCTCTTACCTAAAGGCGGTAGATGACGTGAGTTTTTCCATTGAGCAAGGCAAGACTCTTGGCCTCGTGGGCGAAAGCGGCTGCGGCAAATCTACCACAGGAAAAACGATTCTTCAATTATATAAACCTACTGCTGGAGAAATTCTTTTTCATGGAAACAATATCAATCATTTAATAGAAAAAAAATTGCGGCGAGAAATGCAAATGATTTTTCAAGATCCCTATGCATCATTAAACCCTCGCATGACAGTAAGTGATATCATTGGTGAGCCCCTGGACATCCACAGGTTAGCCTCCTCTGGGGACCGAAAAGAGAGGATACTACATCTCTTGCAAATGGTAGGACTCAATGCAGAGCATCTGAGCCGATTTCCTCATGAGTTTAGCGGCGGACAGCAGCAACGAATCGGCATTGCCCGTGCATTGGCCGTAGAGCCAAGTTTTCTCATTTGCGATGAGCCGATTTCAGCCTTAGATGTTTCGATTCAAGCCCAAGTGGTTAACTTATTAGAACGCCTTCAGGATGAACTAGGATTAACTTATTTGTTTATTGCTCACGACCTAGCCATGGTAAAACATATCAGTGATAGGGTGGCAGTCATGTATCTGGGTAAAATTGTGGAACTAGCAGATAGCATTGAGCTATACCGCAGACCTCAGCACCCTTATACCAAGGCACTATTATCCGCTATCCCCATCCCCGACCCAATAATTGAGGCTAAACGGCAGCGTATTCCTTTAGCAGGTGATGTTCCAAGTCCTCTTAATCCTCCTAACGGCTGCCGATTTTCCTCTCGCTGTCCTCATGTCATGCCCTTATGCTCTGAACAAGAGCCTGCCTTGCAAGATATCGGAAGCGGACACATGGCAGCATGCCATCTCATTTTAAAAGAGTAACATGAAAAAGACTTTACGATGTAGGAGAAAAAAATGAAAGAACTACAAAAAAAAATCGAAACTACTTTAGCAGCATATAGAGGCCGCTGGGGAATGGTGATATTGAATCATTCCAACGGACAGCATTTTTCATTAAACTCTGATATGATCTTCCCCGCAGCCAGTATGATTAAAATTCCTATTATGTATGAAGTAATGCACCAAGCAGCAGCCGGAAAAATTGATCTTAAACAGCTTCTGACTGTAAAGGATGAATTGCGCGTGGATGGAGCTGGTATACTAAAAGAACTGCGGCCTGGTATCTCTATGACAATTCGAGAACTTGTCACTTTAATGATTATCCTCAGCGATAATACGGCAACCAATATGATTATCGATTTGATTAGTATGAGCGCAGTCAACCAAACCATGGAGCATTTGGGGTTAAAATCAACAGTACTGCGCCGTCAAATGATGGATTTCGCTGCCGCTGCAGCAGGTCAGGAAAATGAAACCTCCTCAGAAGACATTGTACGTTTATTAACAATCATTTACGACAACGCCTATCTTCCTGCGGATTACGGCAAGCTAATGATTGATATTTTATCCAGACAGCAGGTTAGGGATAAATTGCCCTTTTTCCTACCAGAAGAAATTGTAATTGCTCATAAAACAGGAACCCTCCCTGGAGTAGAACATGATGGAGGAATCCTATTCTTACCCGGCGGTCCTTATATCATTTGCATCATGGCTGCTGATCTTCCTTCTAATGTAGAAGGGCTTCAGCTAATCGCCGCCCTTGGTAAGGTAATATACAAGCATTTTAAGTCTTAAATCAGTACAATTCTGGCAAGTTAATTCATTCTTGCTAGGACGTAACTATAAGCATAACTAACTTTTGCTTGTTTGTGTCTATATAGCTGTTTCGAAATTTTATTATCATTAAGGGGGAAAACCAATGTATAAGAAAATTCTTCTAGCCATGATGATGCTAGTAATGCTCCTTAGCCTAACAGCAGGCTGTAGTAAATCAGACGGCAACGAGCAAGTACTTCGCTATGCTTTAGAGGCCGAACCGGCAACTTTAGATCCAGCTAAGTCTACAGCCATTCCAGAATCCCTAGTCGAACTGCAGCTTTTCGAAGGCCTGACCCGCCTGGATGCAAAAGACCAACCTGCAGCTGGCGTGGCGGAACGTTGGGAGGTGACTCCTGATGGTCTTACATATGTTTTTTATTTACGTCAGAATGCAAAATGGTCTAATGGTGATCCTGTAACTGCAGGGGATTTTGAGTTTGCCTGGAAACGAGTCTTAAATCCGGAGTTTGCTTCAGAAAATGCCTATATGTTATTCTCTATAAAAAACGCCCAAGCCTACAACGAAAAGAAAGCAACAGCTGATACTGTAGGAGTGAAAGTCCTAAATGAGCATACCTTGGAAGTAACTTTAGAAAAGCCTACGGCTTATTTTCTAAGTTTAGCAGCCTTTCATGCCTTTTATCCAGTTCATCCAAAAACAGTAACTGCCAGTCCTGACAAATGGGCCAATGAAGTGAATACTTTAATTGGAAATGGTCCTTTTAAAATTACCAATTGGGTACACAGTGGCCAAATTCATTTTGCAAAAAATGATCAATACTGGGATGCAGCAGCTGTAAAATTAATCAAAATGGAATGGCCAATTAGTGATTCCCAATCCACCCGGCTGTCACTGATCGAAAATAAACAGGTTGATATGATGGTAGAACCACCTGTTGTAGAACATGACCGCCTGAATAAAGAAGGTCTTCTCCAAGTATCACCTTACTTAGGCACCTATTACTATGTATTTAATACCCAGAAAGCTCCCTTTGATAATCCTAAAGTACGGAAAGCTCTTACCTTGGGTATTAATCGCGATGCTCTCGTCAAAAATGTAATAAAAGGCGGAAAAAAACCAGCATATGCTTGGGTGGCACCAGGCCTTACGAATCCAGCTACGGGTAAAGATTTTCGTGAAGAAGGCGGAAATTATGCTATTGAAAATATTGAACTAGCTAAAAAGCTGCTAACAGAAGCCGGCTATCCCGGCGGGCAAGGATTGCCTGCCATTACGATTCTATTTAATACTGGAGAAATGCATAAATCCATTGCCGAAGCAATTCAAGAAATGTGGAAACAGAACCTGGGTGTAACCGCCACTTTAACAAATCAAGAATCTAAAGTTTTTTTAGAATCACGGACCCAAGGCGAATTTCAGGTTGCCCGGGCTTCCTGGGTCGGTGACTATGCAGATCCTATGACCTTTATGGATGTATTTAAAGATCCCAGTAATGATGCCAAGTATAAAAATTCAGCATATAATAACCTGATAGAAAAGGCCCAATCCACAATGGATCAAAACGTTCGAATGCAGCTCATGCATGATGGAGAGAAAGTTCTTTTTGATGATGCGGTGCTCCTTCCCATTTACTACACGACCCAGCCATTTATCGCAAGAGCCTATGTAAAAGGCTATTTCTGGTCTGTACTTGGTCTTGCTGATTTCAAAACTGCATATATAGAAAAGTAAAAAAGCGCTATGCATCCTTTAAAGCAGAGAAAGTAAACTGAACCGCAGAGGCGCAGAGAACACCGATAAGAAATAAGTTTATATAGGAGGTGATCTTATGTTTTCAATTCCTCAAATTAAACCGAAGCGCCTTTTCCCTGGAGACACGATCGGTGTGATTGCTCCCGCCAGCCCTGGAGATGAAGAATCCACCTTGGCAGGCATAGCATGGTTAAAAGCCCAAGGATTTCAGGTTCACCTAGGTAAAACAGTCGATCAAACCTTCGGATATTTAGCGGGATCAGATGACTTGCGAGCAGCAGATATTAATACTATGTTTGCATCACCTTCCATTGACGGCATTATTTGTTTGCGGGGCGGCTATGGCACCATGCGGCTATTAGAATTATTAGACTATGACATGATACGCACTCATCCTAAAGTATTTGTTGGTTATAGCGATATAACAGCCCTACACATCAGCATCAGGCAGAAGACTGGCCTTGTTACCTTTCACGGTCCTATGGTGGGATCAGATATGGGAAAAAGCCTGTCAGATTATACATGGGACTATTTATCCCGAGCGATTACGGTTGCCTCACCTCTCGGTTCCATTATAAACCCTGCTGATTCTCTGCCTGCTAGCTTTATCGCCCAGGGAGAAGCCTGTGGGCAACTGACAGGAGGAAACTTGAGCCTCATTACCGCAACTCTTGGAACGCCTTATGAAATCGATACCAGAGGGAAAATCCTATGCCTGGAAGAAGTCGCTGAGGCCCCCTACCGCATAGACCGAATGCTGACCCAATTGTTGTTAGCTGGTAAACTGCAAGAGACAGCAGGAATTGTATTCGATGTATGCGCCAACTGTGAATTAGAACTAGAACCGCCTGACTTTACCGTGGAAGAAGTCTTACAGGATCGTTTAGGCAATTTACTAAAGCCCGTTCTCTATCATCTGCATTTTGGGCATACTGCTGATAAAGCAACGCTTCCCTTAGGAGTCACAGGAGTACTTAATTCTTTTTTAAACAACTTCGAAATTATTGAAACTGCCACTACGGATTAAAGACTGAGGAACTGAGGTGAAAGACAACTATGGATAAAAAAGCATGGAAAGAGCAAGTCATTGCCGTAGTGGATGCCATGGCTTCAGAGCTTATTGATATGAGCCTGTTCTTACACAAAAATCCTGAACTGAGCGGTCAGGAATACCAAGCAGCTCAACGACTTATTAGCGCAGCAGAAAATCGGGGCTTTCTTGTAAAAAAAAATATTAGCGGTTACGAAACTGCTTTTATCGCTCATAAGGGAACTATTGGACCTAAAATTGCCTTTCTCGCTGAATATGATGCCTTGCCAGGACTAGGTCACGCCTGCGGACATAATCTCATTGCTGCTATGAGCTGGGGTGCTGCAGCAGCATTTGCAGAGGTGACAAAAGATCATGCAGTCTCCTATTTGATTGGCTGCCCTGCTGAAGAAACCAGCGGTGCTAAAGTGTCCATGGCTGACGATGGCATCTTTGACGACTTAAGGGCAGCCCTCATTATTCATCCTGGAGACAGCAACAACATGGGTGGCACGTCTTATGCCACTCATCCTTTAAAAGTAACTTTTCGCGGACACCCTGCCCATGTAGCCAGTAAAACAAATAAAGGGGTTAATGCATTAGATGCTCTTGTCATGTTTTATCAAGGAATTAAGCCCTTACGCCAAACCTTTACGCAAGAAACCATCCTAGCAGGAATTATCACCAAAGGAGGAACAGCGCCTAACATTGTAACAGATGAGGCAGAAGGAAAATTCACCATACGTGCTTTATCCTCTCATTATTTAGAAGAAACTGTCATACCTGCCGTACGAAGGCTGGCAGATGGCATCGCACTGGCCACAAATACAACGGTTGAGACTGTACATTATGAGCCTTTGTTCAAAGAGCTGATCAATGACCTTGAGTTAATGAAATTCTTCCAAGAGAATATGGCTATACTGGGAGAAAAAATGATCCTGTTAGAACCAAATGATGCAGATGGCTCCACCGATGTGGGTAATGTCAGTCACGCTGCACCTACCATCCATCCTGATATTCTCATTGGCAGCAGCCTTTCAGCACATACCCCGGAATTTGCCATAGCATCAGGATCTCCCTATGCTCAGGAGCGACTCTTAATAGGAGCCAAAGCGATGGCCATGACTGCTATTGACCTGCTTGATTTATAGATATTATGGTAGCTGTTAGACCAAATAGCAACAAAAAACCTGCATTATTTTCAAATTGAAAATGTGCAGGTTTTATTCATTATATTCGGAGCTTCCCAATTACTTCGATACTTCCCGGAAGATCCATTTGATAGAATAAAGCCTCTTCCATTGCTGCTATAATTACCGTACTAGGTCCAGCAGATTTATGAATATCGACTTGTATTCCACTATGTAAAATTAATTGCATATTATTATTTTCAGATAACTGCTTCGCTTCGTACAAGATTCCTTTAGAACCTACAGGAACCAATTCATATACGCCTTTAAGACTAAGCAGCGTCTTTATCATTTGATAATCAGCGATTGTCCCTTTGTCACTTCTGAGTACTTCCTCTCCAACTTTTGGCTGCCCAATAGCGATTAGTAAAGCATCCTGTTTAACGGTATTCACTTTTAGGTTTTTGTTTTCGACAATTCCCACAGCCGTGACTCCAAAACCAGTTGCAAAGGTTGCAAAGTTTTCTTCAGTGCTTCCCGTCAATACAACTTTACCAATACCAGCCTCTTCTAATTCCTCTTCAATACCGGCTATGATTTTCTTACCTGTGGCGTCCATTTCATTGCAGATGGTATTAGCCAAACACACGACCTCTGCTCCAGAGCACAGAATTTCAAAAAGAGCAACTCTTGCAGTATACTTTCCGGTAACCAAAGGCGAAACCTTAAGAACATCATACTCTTTCATCCCGATTCCACCGCAGCTGTCACAAGCAATTACTACGGTTTTTTCCTGCCCCAAATCAATCAACGTCAAATCTCTTACTTTTTGTACCTTCATATCTTCTTCCTAACCTTTTTTATCCTATCTGGCAACAACTTATACACAAGGCATGCAAGAACAATATTGAGCGCAGCAGCGCCTGATACCACAGGCAATAGGGCCAACATTCCTGCTAGTCCTATTGCCGGAAGCAGCAATGGAGACAGCATGAGCAGCGAGACTGGTCCATTCATAATAACCCCAAAGACGCTTGCTATTATAATTGCTCTTAGAGAGAAATCCTCCTCTGCGATCTTGCGGTAAACAAGACTAAAGATTGCCATTGTGGCTGCCATATCAACTATGATAATCATATGAACAGGAAAAGATAATGGAAATCCAGACAGCAGTGCAGTCAAAAAATGTCCTGTCATACCAATGAAAGCACCATAGGCCGGACCAAACAGCAATGCTCCCAAAAATCCCGGCATAGAGTCAAAAGCAATGCTTCCCATAATCTTAATGTTAGCTCCAATAAAGCTCAATGCAATAAATAGAGCTGCCGAGACGATTTCTTTTACTTTCAATTTTCCTCTCCCGCTTTCTATAAACTAAAAATAACTATGATTTTTCTTATTACTACGGAAATAAATATTTTAATTTAGCTAGCTTAAAAAGTAGGATCGTGAGGGGTATTGCCAGGGCGGAAACTAAAATGAGATATACTGCTGTAATGTTCTCCCCAGAAGGAACAAAAATATGATATTCCCCAAGAAACCAGTTGAATAGGACTAAGATAGCAATTCCCGCTAACCGATAGCGAAATTGTAATTTTAGACCAATACACATCGAAATGACTATACTAGTGATCATTAAATGGAAAGCAAAAAAAAGCTGATGATTCTTCTCTGCATCTAAGAACCAATTAACATGAAATCTGAATAATTTTCCTCCTTTATTTGAAATAAAGGCTATTAAGTTGTGGATGAAAGCATATATCATGTAAATAGTCAGGAGCCTAAAAGCTAAGGAAGGCTTCTTGTCATGCAGCCCTCGCCAAATCCATTTGCTAATTGCATAAAGGATACAAAGCCCAATCCCAGTATAAAAAGATTGCCACCAGAAGTGCTGATAGATTCCTAGCTCTGTAAAATACCAATCTATCCCTGTAAAGATAGCAGCAACACTTATTACATGATTCCAGGAAAGTGAAAAAGCATTAATTGCAACGGCTGAAGCCGGTACAATCAATGTATTAGATATATAGGAGCCAAGGTAGTTATCTAGTCTTGAATCCTGCACAATACCAGGTAAATATCGATATCCATTCCATACGATTAAAACGATGATCTCAAGGGGATGAATCACAGCACTTGTCTGCAAGTGCAATAATAAAATTTTCCAGTCTCTTTTATGAATAAACGATGCTGTTATGAGAACCAGGCTTAAAATGATTAATCCATAGTACCAATAAGCAGAAGGCAATATTCCAACTCCCTTACTTTTTTATAATATCGCCATACAGTCATTGATACTATTACCTGATTGGAATGAAATTAAACCGTCCAACTACAGATAAAATCAATTATCATTTTTTTTAATGATTCTGCTTGCATTTACACAAGCTGTCAAAGGCTTATCTTTTAAGCCTGCAAGAAGATTATCGACGGTAAGCTGCGCCATTGCAGTACGAGTTTCTATCGTCGCGCTGCCGATATGAGGGGTAATGAGAATGTTAGAAAGCTTCAGCAATGGATGATCCTGGGCGACAGGTTCTGGATCAGTAACATCAAGGGCCGCATAAGCAATTTCCCCTGTCTCTAAGGCCTCTACTAATGCATCTGTATCTACTACTGGACCTCTTGATACATTAATAAAATAGGCGGTAGATTTCATTTTGCGAAACTCTTCTCTACCAAATAGGCCTCTGGTCTCTTGAGATAGAGGAGTCAAGACGATAATCGCATCAGCTTTCTCCAATAGAGTCTCAAAAGATTGATATGCGGCACCAATCTTATCATCATCATGACGGCGATTCCGATTATAATAGATCACATTCATGCCAAATGCTTTTGCTCTTTGAGCCACCCCAGCTCCAATTTGTCCCATACCGACGATTCCGAGAGTCTTACCAGCAATATCAATACCAAAAGATAATTTATGACCAAGAGCCCAAGAGTTTGACCTTACAAAATCCCATCCTTCATGAATTCGCCGCGCTGCACATAACAGAAGAGAAAATGCCAGGTCAGCAGTAGCATCAACAAGAACTCCCGGCGTATTGCCAAAGGGTATATTGTATTTTGAACAAGCCTCGATATCAACATTGTCATATCCCACAGCCATCTGAGCAATCACTTTGAGCCTCGGTGCATTCTGTAACAATTCCTCATTTACTGTGACACTATGATTTACAATCAGACCTTCAGCATCCGCAACCCATTCTAATAAAATATCACGGGGAATATCATTTTCTTTCTTCCATTGTTTAATACTGCAACTATTTTGCAGTCGTTCTAATGCTGGAGTCATCAGTCCACCAATGACCACTACATTCGGTTGAGTCATTTTCAACACCTCATTTATACTTTATCTATCTTTCATCTATTTGCCAAGTCTATATAAAATCCCTGCATAGCAGCGATTCATTAATGAATCATACTTTTATCTAAATGCGTCTTTTTGCTTATATCTTTACAAACACCTTCGGGAAGCTGCTGCCAGCCGCCTATACGGACATAAAAACCAGAAGCCTTCACTGCATGCAGCTACAACTCCTGGTAAAATGTAATAACAACCTTTTTCATGGCCCTTCTATTGGATAATCAACCTATTCCGCCGATTATTTACATGTTATATAACTCCTTAGCCAATTGATGATTTGAAATACTTGTGTTCATAAAGCCCAATGCCTTCCAAAAATCACATTTAAATTTTTCCATGATTATATGCATCGTTAGTCCTTCCACCTTAAATTCATCCACAATGGTTCGATCTGCCAGATAGGCGTCAAGCACTCTTTGTAAACGTGAATCAATGATATTCAACTCATTAAATATCATATCTATCTCTCCTTCATCTGAATACCCTTCTTCTAATAGTATCTTTTTAACAGTATCCTCATCAAAAACAATCATCCTATTCCCTCCAGATCTCATTCTGATTTTTTGTCCCCTTGACTTTACTCTGAAGTAATTCCATTTTGTATATCCACTCTTGCTGCATCAATGCCAAGTACCACTAACCAAGCATTTATATTCACTATTAGAATAAACTATTTTGAGAATCATTACCTCTCCTAAAAGGTGTATATTTGCACATTTCACTAAATTAATTATAAAAAAATTAGATTTGTTCTCTAGAACATCAAAGATTAGTCCACGCTTTAAGGCAAAAGACGCTTTCCCGCACAGTCTGTTATTGAATATAATAAATCGATTATACCAACAAAATAAAAGACCAGAAGTCGTCACTGCAAAACAGCTACAACTTCTGGTATAATCCACTTCATGGCGGAGAAGAAGAGAACGTCATAAACATATCCAAGATTTGAAGATAAATTAACAAAAGAAGGAACTGTTGATATCAATCATTTCCTTTTTAGCCCTGTTTGCAAATATTGATTTTGCAGAAGTATATATTGTGACCACTGCACAGAATACTGCTTATTGCTTTTTTCTTATAAATTTTCATCAAGACCTCCCAATACAACAAAAGCCTTAATCGTCTCGTCCTTATGGGGAACCGACAAAATCTTGGCCTCAATATCAAAATATTCCTTAACCCGCTGTTCATTAATAATCTCCTGCGTTCTTCCGAAGAGATAAGAGTTCTTGCCGAGCAGCAGCGTCGTATCCGACAACCGCAATGCATGTTCCGGATAATGCGTATTCATAATGCAGGAAATATCATGTTCTTTTACCAGTGTCTTAATAAGCTTTAGCATCATGAACTGGTTTTTAAAGTCAAGATGAGATTCCGGTTCATCAAGCACCAGTACCTTAGGCTCACCAGCCAAGGCCCTCGCAATAAAGACCAGCTGCAATTGTCCACCGCTTAATTGCGTGCACTCCTTATCCCGAATAGCGCCTATACCAACCTGATCCATTGCTCTCTCCACAGCTTCCTTGTCACGCTTGGAGGGCACAGAGCAAACGCCGATATGACGGGCCCGGCCCATGGTTACTACTTCTCGGACAGTATAGGGAAAAGAAAGACTGTGAGCCTGCGGCACATATCCGACAGGATACTGTTTTTGAGCCTCCCACGAAGTCCCCATAGGGGTGCCATTTATTAAAGTCTGCCCTCGGGTCCATTGCAAGATCCCTGTCATACACTTTAGCAGGGTTGTTTTCCCAATACCATTGGGGCCAAGTATGGTCATAATCTCTTTCTCGCCGAGAACAAAAGAGATATCCCGCAATATTTCATTGTTTTTTGTATAGCCAAAATAACCGTGTTTCACTTCCACTGTCATTGCCAATCACCTTTCGCTCTCTTGAATAGTAAGGCAAAAAATGGCGCACCGACCAAAGCTGTCAATATGCCGATAGGGATTTCTGCCGCAGTCACCGTCCGAGCTATTAAATCAACAATGATCATAAACGCTGCACCAACCACACAAGAAACAGGCAGCAAATTCATATGATCTACCCCTATTAACATCCGACAGATATGGGGTATAACTAAACCGACCCATCCGATCACACCTGTTACCGTCACGCAGGAGGCAGTAATCAGCGTCGCCATGATAATAATGACCCGCCGGGTTTTTACCGGGTTAACCCCCAGAGAATAGGCATCTTCATCTCCCAGCGAAAGAATGTTGATCCGCCATCTTAGCAGGAGCAGCACAATGGTTCCCAGGAAAATAGGAACTCCGACCAATTGCAGGTTACTGTAGGAGGCAGAAGCAAAGCTGCCCATCAACCAATAGGTAATGGCTGGCAGTTTGTCATAGGGATCGGCGACGTATTTAATCAATGAAATGAGTGCGCTGAAAACCGCAGAAATGATCATACCTGACAGCACCAAAGACAAGGTAGACGATTCGCCGCGCAGCTTAGAAAGTGTATAGGTCATAAACACACTTACAATGCCAAAGAGTAAGGCCATGACCGTTGCAAGATGATCAATTCCTGAAAGCAAAATACCAAATGCAGCTCCAAAAGCAGCGCCTGAACTAACGCCCAGTACGTCGGGGCTAACCAGAGGATTTCTGAAAATGCCCTGAAACGCAGCCCCGGCAACTGCCAGCCCTGCTCCAACAAAACAATTTAGCAAGGTTCGTGGCAGCCGGAGGTTCCATACGACAGAAAACGCCATACCGTCCCCAGCTTCACCGAGCAATCCATCTATCAGTATGCCGCTAACCTCGTAGGGCGAAATTACATAGCGGCCGCCAAAAAGGGATACAAAAAAGGTAATCAGCAGCACCGCCAGCACGGTGCTCCATATAAACTTCAAATTCTGTCGTTTGCTCAGCACGTTTTCCCCCTCGCCCTTCCAGTAAAAACAGCTACCTAGCCGTTTAGCCTCTTTTTATTACTAAAGTTTTAGATCTGAATTTTGCTTACTATTTAGGATTTGATCAAGTTCTACATCACTAAGCTTATAATTAAAAAATGTTTGGTAAAAGCTTCTTAGCTCATTTCTCATGTCATAATCCGTATATACTTCCGGCTGAAGAACTTTACCAAGCCACTTTATCATTAGAGGCGTTTCTACGCAGGGCGCATCCCAGCGGTAAATTCCCATCGGCGCTTTATATACCCGCTTATTCTTTACAGCCTCGACTTTGCTCCAATCCTGACCGGAAAACTTATTCGCATACAGATCCTCCGGCAGCACATTGGAGAAATTACTGAGAACAATGACGTCAGGATTCCACGCCATGACCTGCTCCATGGTTACTTTCATCCACTGACCACTGCCTTCATTAGAGACATTAACACCGCCTGCCGTTTCAATCATGATCCGGTTTACCGAGTCACCTGCAGCGACTTGCAGCTGCTCATCCCGCAGATACAACACCTTCGGTTTGTTTTTACCTGCCAGCATACTCTCTTTAGATTTCAAATAGCTATTGGTATCTTGATGATACTGTATCAATGCATTGGCCTGCTCTGGCCGATTGATCATTTCGCCGACTAGCTTAATGCCTTTCTGCACATCCTCAAGTGTGCCATATTTTATCATTACAGACGGAATGCCGAGTTCTGCCAATTTTTTGCCAATCTCCGGCTGATAATCCCAGATAACGACCACATCGGGCTTCAGCTTGGCGACTTCTTCGTAATTCATGTTGAAATTGTTGTCTACAAACGTCGAATTCGCATTAGCCATTTCCGGTGCCATAGCTTTCAAGATGCTACTCTGATAGGCCTTCATCGCCGATGGATGCATACCTGCAATTCTTCCGCCTGTTCCATCTACCGCATAAACGATCGTAGCCCAGGGAATCGGTACAACAGCGATTTTTTCCACATTAGCCTTAATTTTTACTTGGTTTCCCATTAAGTCGGTAACCGTTTTCGTCTCAGTCCCTTGTCCGGTTGCTGGGTTCTTGCCACGCCCCCCGTTTTGACAGCCTGCGAGACTTAGTACAAAGACCGCAGCCAGCAGCAGTGCTGCCCCTTGTAACCATTTTTTACGATTTTCCAGCATCAAGATTCCCTCCGTTAATTTATTTGAATGTCATGACCCGAGATATCCCGCTAAATACTCATAGCCTTTCTTCCCAATGAAAGCATAATGCAAATTAGCGTGAACGGACCCGCTTAAGCCGACATGCGGCAGCGGCACGATTGTTCCAAATTTTGCAGATGCTGTCCAGCAGTAAAAGCATTACTGAATATAGGGAGAAAAAACAATCGCTCGTGCAGTCCTTTCTTGGCGGCTCTGAAATATAACACCCGCGAACAAGAGGCAGGACCCGCTGCTACTACGGTAATGCCCGGTACAGCCAATGCCAGATTGACCAGTTCACCACAGTCGTCATCCGCTATGCCCCGGTCAAAAAAGCTATCAAGCGGTATTGTATTCGTTAAAGCCGACAGGCTGATCTTTTCCATTCTATTGCTTCCTTGTTTATAACCCATACAAGACAAAATTTAATTCCTCCTATTTTCTGCCCCATAATTAGGCTTTTGCCAATTCCCGGTATTATACCTGATACAAATAAAAACTCCAAACCATTAATGAGAAATAATATCACATATAAAAAATCCCAGCGTTTCACGCCGGGAAAAAAGACTATACAACATCTATGTATTTATCCCCTCCCCATCTCTCGCAGGTAAACGGTGATTGACAGACAGGCAGTTCTCCTGGCTCTAGATCATCGCTCCTCCAAACCTTCCCAAGACAATATCTCAGTGGTATACCTTGGATTCGCTCCCCATTACAGTGGCGGGACCGCGCCGGTATTTCACCGGTCTTCCCTATTAAGCCTTTTAAAAAGGCACCTATCCCAACAATATTTATTTGTAAAAACAATCATTGTCTATTAGGTTATCATTATTTGTAGAACTATGTCAAATTTTTATAGATTTTATATTTGTTACCACTAACTATGATGATCCCGATCTAGTAAAGAGTTCTTCCTGGGTACGAAACGAAAGAATTCTGCAGAATACATATCTCCCACATCAGTCAATATCTTTGAATAGTTTGAGGGAGTGGGGACATATTATGTCCCCACTCCCTCCTTTGAATTTTTTACACAAAATAAAAAACCAGAAGTCTTCACTGCAAGCAGCTACAACTTCTGGTATGATTG
>CAMKSY010000077.1 GCA_946415545.1 uncultured Pelosinus sp.
TTATTCAACCTCATGGCAGTAAGCGTTACCGCCTGAGCTTTCAAATTTTGCAATTAACTCCCTCCAATAGTAGTGAAGGTCCTGGGAGGGGGAAAACATCAACAAGCGTAATTTCTACCACTGGTGAGTCTATGCTTGAAATGATATGGGATTTGCAGGGGCAGTCCAATAAGGAACTTTGGTTTGATCATGTTCAAGCAATTATCATCAGTGATGCTGCTGTCAAACAAGGAGGACTGCAGCCAATGCTTGATTTTTATCATCGAAATGAGGAGATTCGCTGGCTTACAAAAGTTGTGATTACGAATGGGGAAGCAAGAAAGCTATTGGATTATAAGCCGCCCAGCGGTGAAGCAAGCGGTATCTTTATCGCTAATAGTCTGCGAATGTATGGAAAAAGTCCTCATGTCCCAGGGTGGCATACTGATCTAGGAGATATTTCTACATCAAGAGATAACCAGAGAAGAGTGCTGATACCACGGATTGAATTGTCAGATGATGTGGTGAAACTGGGGGGGATGGCCATATTTAAAGATGAAAAATTTGTTGCCTATGTTGATGAATACGCTACACAAGGCGGAAAATTAATGGGCGGCATCGAAAAATCAGCACTTATTACGTTTCAATGCCCGGAACATTCCGGAAGAATAATGGTATTTGAGCTTTTCAGCCATACTACTAAAATGAAACCACATGTAGAGGGAGATAAAATTTATTATACGTTAGATATTGCCATGAGAGGAAATATGGCAGAAATGCAATGCAGGCTCCTGCATGATACGATAGAGAGCCAAGACATACATAAGCTTGAACAGCTAATTGCCGATGCTGTAAAAAAAAATATACTATATTCCTTTCATATCTACCAAGGTCTGAAAGTCGATGCTAGTTTCTTTGGACAAAAATTAGAAGCCCATGATCCTAAAATGTGGGAGCAAGTCAAAGATCGCTGGGATGAAGAGGTGTTTCCGAATACGTCTTTGCTTGTTTCTGTTAATGTAGTGATTGAAAATGTGGGAGCGCATCAATAAAATAGATTTATGAACTGCAGAAAACACTGGAAAAATGAGCTAGATTTCCCAGTGTTTTCTGCAGTTACTATTTTGTGTATATGTTGTGCAAAACTGGTACAGTATTTTTTTATCCCATAATAAAACTAAAAAGCCATAAGAACAATGCCGTGGCGGTATAACCTATTGCTGTTCTATGAGCCATATTCGCTTCACGTTCTCGCTCATTATGTTTGTCCAAAAGATTACCAAGATGCCAGGATACTCCAGCAGTAGCCAGCAAGACTAATAAAGTCCAAATAGTGGTTTTATGCACAAGCTGAAAGGCAAACTTTTGCCAAAGATAAGAAATATCCAAGTTCATGAAAAGAGCTCCTCGTTATATTTTTATAATTAATAGCGTTAAAAAATAGTAATAAATTATGAAGGATCTGAGAAAGAATAACATACATCAATTTCATTGTTTCGTTTATTTTTTTAGTATGCCCACATTCTTCTAGATGTACTATTTTAAAAATCTGCAGCATATACATACAATGAAAAGTTAGCATAGGGGAGGATTTTCTATGACGATAGATAATAAAACACCTACTTGGCGGCATCAAATTATACTGGTTGACCGGGAAGAAATGACAATTGACGGTGTGCTCAGTTTAGGGAGTTATGATGAAAAAGAAGTCATTATGGAAACCGAGCAGGGGGTGCTCATTGTAAAGGGTGAAGGGCTAAATATTAAACAGTTGAATTTAGATAAAAGTAATATTGTGGTAGAAGGATTGATTAAGGGTGTTTCTTATGATGATACTTCGCATAATAAGAAAGGCTTGTTAGAGAGATTCTTAAAATAGTAAATCTACATATTTTAAAAGCGGCTTGGCGTAAGCCAAGTTTTCTTTATAGGCATATAATTTTAAATTTTTTAAGAACAACGTCAGTACAGTGAAATATTTTTCCGCTGTTGCAATGCGCGAATGTAGCACTATATACGTCATATCGTGTTGCATATCGCGCCTTTATCTGTTTGGATTCTTGGGTGAAAGGAGTATTGTCTTGCGACCCAGATTGTTGATCCTATGGCGTATCGGATTGGTCGTATTTGTCATTCAGTTGGTTATCTATAGTATCATAGGATATGGAATTTCTCGCATACATAATAAGGCATGGGAGAAGTTTAACGAAAATTCTTATGTTATAGCAGATGTAGATAACAAGGTACCTTATGGAGAATTGATCAGTCGACGTGCTCGCCAGGCTGGTATAAATGGTCAGATCGTTGCAAGTCTGATTCATGCAGAAAGTTCGTTTCAACCTCGAGCGCATTCATCTGCAGGAGCTTACGGATTAATGCAGATTATTCCTAGTACATGGCGCCAAGTGAATCAACAAGCTAAAGTATGCGTGGGCCGCCATCCTGGAGAATGTACAGTTGAATGTTATTATAATGAAGAACTTAATATTCAAATCGGAACCGTATATCTTAGTCAATTAGTAAATAAATATGAAGGAAATATGGTATTGGCTTTGGCTGCTTATAATGCCGGTCCAGGGGCAGTCGATAAATATGGAGGAATACCTCCCTATGACGAAACGATAAATTACGTAAATCGTATAATTGGCTATTGGTATGAATTATCTTCCTCTTCTATGCCCTACACTATTCTTGCAGAAGAACAGTGGGAATATATTCATACTGCTATAGGGTGGTGGTGCATGATTACCTTGCTGGGAATTATATGGATCGCTGGGAATTTGCATCGCTATTATCATTCATGGCGCTGGAGGTGAGGCAGTGCAAGTAGAAAGTCAATTTTCAATTTTTTTGTCTACGGTTGCTACAGGTATAACATTAGGCGTATTATTTGATTGCTATCGTGTATTACGTGGTACCTTTAGGCCGAAGGTTCTAATAACATGGATTACAGACTTACTTTATTGGTTAATTGCGACTGCTATTGTATTTATTGCTTTGGTGCTGAGTAATTGGGGGGAACTCAGATTTTATGTATTTCTAGGAATTATAAGTGGTGTTGGTTTATATTACCGTCTATTAAGCCTATATGTGATCCGCTTATTTACTAGTATGATTAAACTGACAAAGAGTGTAATTGCTTTCGTCAAAAATATGTTTATTGTGTTTATTATCAGACCAATCTCCTTGTGTATAAGAATTGTGATTTGGCCTTTTCGATGGATTAGCAGTAAAATAAAAGCTTGGTATCAGCTTTGGTATCCCAAACCACCACTTGATGAGAAAAAATAAAAAAGGCCTATAAAAAAAGAGGAATGCATTCACTAATTGGCGAATAAAGCTGTCTTATACATAATAGTATTTTATATGTGGTGGTGAAGTGAGTGCGGAAACAGCAGAAGTATCGTGTAAAATGGTTTAAACTATTTCTCTTTGTATTATGCAGTTATTTTATTTATTTAACTGTTGGTCAGCAGAGTCAGCTTTCCTCTATTCGCCGAGAAAGCCAAGCCACACGTATGCAGCTCCAGCAATTACGAGATGATAATGCCGCATTACAAGAAGAACGTAAAGCATTACATGATCCCAAATATGTAGAAAAGCTGGCTCGCGAAGAGCAAGGGTTGGTCAAACCAGGAGAGATTCCGTTCATTTCCGTAGAAAAAAATAATTTATAGCGGCTTTTCTTGACACCTTTTCAGTGTCAAGGTTATAATATGGATGAAAAACATAGTTTTTTAAGGGGGAAGTTTGATTAGTATGTCCATTGAAGTTGGCAGTGTGGTTGAGGGCGTTGTGACAGGTATTACAAATTTCGGAGCATTTGTAGAATTGCCTGGAGGAAAAGTAGGTTTAATTCATATCTCGGAAGTTGCAGATGTATATGTTCGTGATGTGAAAGATTTCCTGAAAGAGCAAGATACGGTAAAAGTTAAGGTTTTGTCAGTTGATGAGCGCGGGAAAATAGGGTTGTCGATTAAACAACTTCAACCGCCAAGTCCAAGTCCAGCTCCTAGTCCTATTCCCAGGAGAGCACCAGCCAATGATAATCGGCGTTTTGGGAAAGTGAATGCGCCGTCCTTTGAAGACAAGTTGACTAAATTTTTAAAAGATAGTGATGAACGTCTTGGAGATTTAAAACGTAATACCGAATCCAAACGCGGTGGCCGTGGCGCTGCTCGTTCTCAGTAATAGTTCATCAGAGCATTTCATATTGAAATGCTCTTTTTGATGTAGTTTTTTAATTGCTATATTATGGTAAAAATTCCCTGTTAGCTCGACAAAAATAATAGCCTTAAAATGCAAAAGAAAGCCTGACGTTGTATTTGTCAGGTGTTTTTTTTATTTTTAATTGATTTTTTGTCGGAATTTTTGTTTCGTAACGGACTTATTCAGACAAAGAATGAATGCCAATATATGTAAAATAATAATGTGTCTTAGTATCTCATCTGCCAGCAGCTGTAAAGTAGCGACAACGAAGCAGGACAGAGAAAGGCTGCTAAAGTAACAGAGTTCTAAAGGCGGATGAAGTACTAGTATGCTTCATGCGGGTATCTATCTCCTGTTGGTACTATATAAATAGAGGTGAATCATTATGCCAAAAGTAACTGTTATTACCTTGCCAAATGAGATGCTAGATGTACCACAACCAATAATTGAAAAAAAACAAGCACCTCGACAGTTGTCGTTTATGAAAGTTTTTAACAAAGGATATTGTGTATTGCTGTCTATTATGCAGGCAGAAAATTGGTTTCTTAATATTTTATCTTTTTTATTGGGACGAGTTACGATTATGGGGGATATCGCACCGATTGGATTGGCTTTCTTTGCCGCGGTAGCTCAGCTGCAAAAAAGACGAGCCTTTATGGCAGGATTATGCTGCATTGCAGGGGTTCTATCGGCAGGATATTACATAGAAGTTGGTATCTATATTGCAACAATGTTCTTATATTTCTTGTGGGCAGACAAGCTGACGCGGTTGCACAAAAAAATTATGGCTGTACCCTTATTGGCATTTTGTGTGATCATATGTTATGGAATCGTACTCAATCTATTTGCCCAGGCAACGCTATATAGCTTCTTATTGCTGTTATTTGGTGCTGGTACTTGTATCGTGCTGTCCTATATTTTTATGTATGGGGTTCCGCTGCTATTAGAGAAGCAATCAATCTATTCACAGCAATATGTGACCAGTGAACGTCTCAGCTGCTTGATCTTGATGCTGGCGATTGCTGTGGCAGGACTAGGGAATCTCATGGTTTTAGACTATAGTATTCGTAATATGGCAGGCTGCTTCTTAATTATGGTGATGGCTCTTGCCGGTGGTTCAGGGCTTGGTTCTTGCGTGGGTGTAGTGGTTGGACTGGTCATAGGGTTAAGTGATGGAAATGCAACACTGACCATATCCGTATATGCGGTAGCAGGTGTTTTAGCTGGAGCATTTCGCGGATTGGGGAAATTTGCAGTTATATTAGGATTTATATTAGGAAGCGCCATTACTATTTTATATTTTGGACAAGATCAGCAATTACTGCGAATCCTAAGTGAATGTGCAATAGCAGGAGGGTTATTTATTTTTGCACCTAATAAGGGGTTAGCCAGCTGGTGTGATCTTGCTTTTTCCTCTTCTTCGTCTGTGTCTGAAGCTGACAATTCACTCCATGTACAAGAAGCAGTATCAAAAATTAAAAATATTGCAGAGGTATTCCATGAGTTGGCTGAAACGTATAGTTGAAGATACGAAAGGGAAGATTCGAGATGATGAGTTAGCCAAAACACTATCTGCTGTAGGGGAGCAGCTATGTGTGAATTGCAGTAAAAGATCCCAGTGCTGGGAGGCTGATTTTTATCGTACCTATCATGGCATTTTAGAACTGCTGGGGCAAACGGATATTAAATCCATGTCCGTGAGCAAATTGCCAAAAGTGTTTCAAGAAAATTGTATTCGAAAGAAAGAGCTATTAGAGACGATTGGCCTGGTAACGGAGCGGAATCGTACTACATCCTTCTGGCAAAAGAGAATTATTGAGCAGCGACAAATTGTTACCGAGCAAATGGAAGCTACTAGCGTGATTATTAATAACTTGGCTTTTGAAATCGGTAAGGTTGAACATTCCAATAAGGCTTTGTCTCTGGTATTACAAGAAAAGGCTGCTATGCTGGCATGCTCTCTTACAGGAGTAAGGGTGACAGGAAAACAAGGAGGAGCTGTAATCGAGGTCAGTAAAGCTCCATGTAATAATAAGAAAGAATGTGTGAATACGATTCTGCCTTTGGCATCGAGTATCATGAAAGAAAAATTAATGTTAAAAGCGGAATGTGGCGATGACAGCAAAAGGAAAAGATGTACCCTGGCTATGAAAGTAGCGAAGCGATTTCAGGTGGAGACTGGTGTTGCTAGCTTTGCTAAAGAAGGACAAGGGGTATGCGGTGATACCTGCACAGTGATTCCCTTATACAAAGGGAAGATCGCATTGATATTGAGTGATGGTATGGGCAGCGGTAAAGAGGCAGCGATTGAGAGTAATATGGCAATTAAATTTTTACGAAGATTATTGTCAGCTGGCTTTGATATTGATATAGCCGTAAAGACAGTGAATTCTATGCTGCTATTGCGGACTCCTGATGAATCTTTCGTGACGCTTGATATGGCAGTAATTGACACGTATTCAGGCGAGGCTGAGTTCTTAAAGATCGGAGCCGCACCGAGTTTTATTAAGAGAGTTCGAGAGGTAATGACGATTAAATCATCATCGCTGCCGATTGGAATCTTACAGCAGATTGAAATTCAGCCCATCAAAGAAATGGTGGTCGAAGGCGATTTTATCATCATGGTTAGTGATGGTATTGTGGATGTTCCCCAAAGCAGCTTGGATAAGGAAAATTGGCTGGCTAATTTTTTACGAAGAGGGGTCAATACGAAACCTCAGGCATTAGCAGAACAAATTCTTGCTCAAGCATTACTGATGTCTGGTAATCGAGTGCATGATGATATGACTGTTATGGTTGCAAAAGTAGCGGGAAATACAGATCTGTAAGGACAGATAATAAATTCTCAAGAGAAGTAAAAAAGATTATCTATAAATAAAAATAACCCAGATATACTGGGTTATTTTTATTCAATTGCAGGAAAATATAATAAAGCAAGAGAATTAGATAACACTGATTTAGATAGAGTTAAAAATGTTGAGAATAGTATGGGCGGTGTACATATGTGACGATTACATTGGAGCAAATGGTCTCGTTAGCGGCACTAGCAGGTGAAGTTATGTTAAAAAATGGAGCAGAAACCTATCGAATAGAAGAAACGATGGATCACATGGCCAAAGCCTGTGGTGCCAGCACTGTGGAGAGCTTTGTAATTCCTACAGGGGTTTTTTTAACAGTAACTGACGAAGTGGGTCATACTTTAACTGTAATGCGGCGGGTACGAGACCGTACGATTAATTTGGATCGGATTTCAAAGGTTAATGAGTTGTCGCGAAGCTTAGTAGCCCAGCGCATGAGCTATGAGGATGCTAAGAGTATTTTAACCAGTATTAGCAAAGAACGTACGGGGTTTTCCTTATTGCCTTCTATGTTAGCCTCAGGGGTTATTGGGGGAGGAACTGCGGTTTTGCAAAATGCACTTTTATTTGAGACATTAGCTGCATTTGCTGCAGCTATGATCGTACGCTATATTGCCCATATCGTCTCTAAGCTGCATGGTGTACAATTTTCTTATGAGTTTCTTGGTGGTATGGCTGTTGCTTTTTGTGGTGTACTCCTACATTCGATCTGGCCTCATTTACGACCTGATGCTGTCATTATTGGTGGTATAATGCCTTTAGTCCCCGGAGTAGCCATTACCAATGCTATACGAGATGTAATTGCAGGTGATTTGCTAAGTGGAATGTCTAGAGGGCTGGAAGCTGCATTGACGGCAGCAGCGGTAGCTATGGGTGTGGTAATTATATTGGCACTTAAGGTATAATGAGGTGAAGCGGTGTTAATGGTAAAAATAATAGCTGTGCTATTAATTTCGGCATCTGTGGGCATATTATATCGTATTCCACGCAAATTATTATTATATGTGAGTCTCGTGGGAATGATAGCCTGGCTGATCATGTATAGTACAATGAGATTGGGCGGCAATGGAATATTAGCTGATTTCTTAGCAAGTGTAGCAGTCGGGGTAATAGCAGAAATTTTAGCAAGGATTCTTCGGAAACCGGCAACTATTTTTATTATCCCAGGATTTATTCCGTTAGTTCCCGGAGGTGATGCCTATATGACGATGCTTTACATGGTGGAAGGAAATTATGTGGACGGTGTAGCAAAAGGGATGCAGACGATATTAACAGCAGGAGCCATTGCATTTGGCATCTTTGTCAGTTCTACCATTTTTCGATTGATTAAAAATTATAACTTAGAAAGTTGCAGTGCTGATGTTACAAAAAGTTAAAGCATGGATAGATCAAAATGGCTTATTGGAGCAGGGAGATACAATTGTAGTAGCTTGCTCAGGCGGTCCGGATTCATTAGCATTGTTACATATCCTAGCTGCGTTTCGCCCAGAATATAATATGAGTATGGTTGTTGCTCATGTTGATCACATGCTTCGTGGGGAAGAATCTGCCATGGAAGCAGCTTTTGTGGTGGACTTTTGTGCCAAACGCAGTCTAATATGTTATCATAAAGCGATTGATGTTCCTGCATTTATGAAAGAGACGGGCAAGTCAGGAGAAGAAGCTGCTCGAATTGTACGCTATCAGTATTTGCGTCAGGTCGCTAAAGAGGCGGGAGCATACAAGATTGCCACAGGACATCATCGGGATGATCAGGCGGAAACTGTATTAATGAATATGCTGCGTGGATCAGGCGGCGCTGGGCTACGAGGGATGCGGCCAATGAATGGTGATATCATTAGGCCCTTGTTATCAGTCAGTAGAGCTGATATTATGGCCTATTGTAAGATGGAGCAGCTAGAGCCTAGATTTGATAGTTCAAACTTTGAGACCAATTATTTGCGCAATCGTATTCGAATTCACCTTTTGCCTGAGCTGGAAAAACAGTATAATAGTGCGGTTAAACATTCGTTGTGTAGGACTGCAACCATTGTTGGCGATGAACATGATTTTATCCAGCAGACAGCAAAGAATATTTGGCCAGAAGTTGTAAGAGACAAGAATCATTCCTTGCTGCTTGTTGCAAAACCGCTGAAATTGGTACATATTGCCGTTACCCGTGAAATAATTCGCTTAGCAATTGAAAAAAAACAAGGATCTTTAACAGGAATAAGCTTTTATCATGTGGAAACTTTGATAGAGATACTTTTTCACGGGCGGGTAGGAAGTATTTTACAGTTGCCGGGCGGGTTGACAGTTCACAAAACTTATGATGGACTATATGTAGGTGAAAAGCCATTTGCTTTGACGAATCAGGCAGCCTATGCTGAACAAGAGTTAACGATTCCTGGTATTACATCAATTCATCAATTAGGCATACAAATCAGCGCAGAATTAACCGCCGTAGGGATGAAAAGTCAGCATAATGTGGCTGTTTTTGATGCGGATGAGTTAATATTACCTTTATTTGTTCGTACTCGACGCTCAGGTGATCGGTTTAATCCCCTTGGTTTTGACGGGAATAAAAAAGTGAAAGATTTTTTTATTGATGAAAAAATTCCTCGGGAATTGAGAGATCTTGTACCCATCATTTGTGATGAAGGAGGCATCCTCTGGATTGGAGGTTATCGTCAAAGCCGACGTGGTGAAGTCACCGATAAAACAAAAACATTTTTACAACTAAAAATTTTAGAAAATGCAATAAAAAATAATTAAAATCTGAATTGGTTTACATTTTTTTATTGCGTAATATATATAATAAAACAGGAGGAACAATAGTGATAAATGATGTAGAAAGAGTCCTACTCAGTGAAGAGCAACTAGCGGCGCGCATAGCAGAACTGGGAGCAGAAATTACTGCAGATTATGATGGTAAAGAAATTTTAATGATTGGGGTGTTACGGGGAGCTGTACTGTTCATGGCGGATTTAGCCAGAGCGATTAAAATTCCGGTAGCCATTGATTTTATGGCAGTGTCCAGTTATGGCGCAGGTACCAGCTCTAGCGGCGTGGTAAGGATTCTCAAAGATCTTGATGAAAATGTGGAAGGTAAGCATGTTCTAGTGGTAGAAGATATTATTGATTCAGGTTTGACTTTAAATTATTTGGTAGATAATCTTAAGTCGCGCCAGCCAGCCAGTATTAAGATTTGTACACTTCTTAATAAACCAGATCGACGTAAGGTAGATGTAGATATAGCATATAATGGCTTTACGATCCCTGATTATTTTGTAATTGGATATGGACTTGATTATGCTGAAAAATACAGGAATTTACCCTTCATCGGAATTTTAAAACCTGAAATTTATCAAGACTAAGTTTTATTGTTAATTATTAGATTTGATGGTATAATATTTCACTATGGAGGCCAAAGGACATGACAATGCCTGTGGCAGAAAAATAATGTTGGTGCTTCAGTGAGAGGAGGGCTACTTTGAATAAATTTTTTCGAAATGTAAGTTTTTATTTGTTGATTATTATTATTGCTATTTCAATAATTGACTACTATTCCTCACGTACAACGAATAAGCAGGAAATTAGTTATACTCAATTTTTACATCAAATTGAGGAACAAAAGGTTCAGAGTGTCACGGTTGTCGATAAAGATATTCGAGGCAAACTGACAGATGGTACTGAATTTACTACAATTACGCCGAATGATCCTACACTTATTAATACGTTGCGAGAAAAAAATGTTGATATTAAGGCTGAACAGCCGCCTCAACCACCATGGTGGACAACAATTTTTTCTTCTATTTTGCCAATGCTGCTGTTAATTGGGGTATGGTTCTTTATTATGCAGCAGACACAAGGCGGCGGAAATCGGGTTATGTCTTTTGGCAAAAGTCGTGCGAAGCTTCATGGTGAAGATAAAATAAAAGTTACTTTTGGCGATATGGCTGGTGCTGATGAAGCAAAGCAAGAATTAGAAGAAGTGGTTGAGTTTTTAAAACATCCTAAGAAATTTAATGATTTGGGTGCTCGTATTCCAAAAGGTGTATTGTTATTTGGACCTCCGGGTACAGGTAAAACTTTGTTAGCACGAGCAGTAGCTGGAGAAGCAGGAGTTCCTTTCTTTAGTATCAGTGGTTCTGATTTCGTGGAAATGTTTGTAGGTGTCGGTGCTTCCAGAGTCAGGGATCTGTTTGAACAAGCAAAGAAGAGCGCTCCTTGTATTGTGTTTATTGATGAAATCGATGCTGTAGGACGTCAACGGGGAGCAGGTCTTGGCGGCGGACATGATGAGCGTGAGCAGACATTGAATCAGCTATTGGTAGAGATGGACGGATTTGGCGTGAATGAAGGAATTATTATCATTGCCGCGACGAATCGCCCTGATATTCTTGATCCCGCCTTACTGCGTCCTGGACGTTTTGATAGACAGATTGTAGTTGATAAGCCTGATGTTAAGGGACGTCTAGAGATATTGAAAGTTCACACAAAAGGTAAGCCGGTAGCAAAAGAAGTAAGTCTTGATGTACTAGCGCGCCGTACACCTGGTTTTACGGGCGCAGATTTAAGCAATCTAGTGAATGAAGCTGCTCTTTTAGCAGCACGACGTAACAAAAAACGGATTGATATGCCTGAAATGGAAGAGTCTGTTGAACGTGTTGTTGCTGGGCCTGAGCGTAAAAGTAAAGTAATTAGTGAACGTGAGAAGAAACTAACGGCCTATCATGAAGCAGGTCATGCCCTAATCGGAATGCTGCTGGACAATACGGATCCTGTGCATAAAGTATCGATTATTCCTCGCGGAAGAGCCGGTGGTTATACATTAATGCTGCCGACAGAGGATCGCTATTACGCTACACGTACAGAACTGTTGGAACAACTTAGTGTATTATTAGGTGGTCGCGTGGCGGAAGCTGTTGTTCTTAAGGAAATCAGTACAGGTGCGCAGAATGATTTGGAACGTGCCACTGATTTATCACGTAAAATGATTACCGAATACGGTATGAGTGAAAATTTAGGACCCATTACATTTGGAAACAGACAACAGCAACAGGTATTCTTAGGAAGAGATATTTCTCGCGATCGTAATTATGGTGAAGAAGTAGCATCTTCTATTGATAAAGAAGTGCGCCGATTGATTGAAGGTGCCTACAATAAAACGGAAGCTATGCTGCAAGAAAACATTGATAAACTCCATTTGATTGCCGCTGCTCTTATTGAGAAAGAAACCCTGGAAGCTGACGATTTGGAAGAATTGTTAGCGAGTGGTCAGATTTCTGAGAAATCTGAAACAGAAAAAATAGATCTTATGAAGAGTGAGAGTGCTGAGGATACTGGCAGTCAAGCTGGACCTAAAATCGTATATATTACTCGTTCCTAATTTTAAAGGGCAGGTGTAAACCTGCTCTTTTTTGTTTTAAAAGACGCACAGAGTTTTTCTCAATAGGTATTGGTATAGGGCAGGCTGTCCGTTATAATATAGATATCTATCAATTGGAGGTGTTTGAGTATGAGTGAGGTATTATTGCATTATACGCGGGGAGGCAAGGTAGAAAGCAGGCACCATGCTGATGTCGCTGTCGTAGATCATACAGGGAAGATGGTCTGGGAGTTTGGAGATGGTAAGAGGCCAATGTTTTGGAGATCGGCTGCAAAGCCCTTTCAAGTATTGCCTCTCATTGAGCGGGGGGGCGTAGAGCAATATCATTTAACAAACGAAGAAGTGGCTTTCATGGTATCATCCCATAGTGGTGAGGCGGAACATGTGAGCCTTGCCTACAGTGTATTAAAAAAGGTTGGCTTATCAGTGGATTCTTTGGCGTGTGGGGCAGCTAAACCAATGAGTAGTAAGATGGTGAAGGAATTAACGCTGCAGAAATTGCCCTATCAGGCAGTACATAATGCTTGCTCGGGTAAACATAGTGGGATGCTGGCCTTGGCTCAAATGCTTAACATCGATCCCACAGGATATACTGATCTTTCTCATCCGGTTCAACAAATTATGTACCAGGCTGTTGCCGATAGTGCAAATATGCAAAAAGATGAAGTGGATACCGGGATTGATGGCTGTGGTGTACCCGTTTTTTATTTGCCATTATATAATATGGCTTGGGCTTATGCACGTCTGGCTAAACCAGAAGAGGGGAAATGGGGGAAGCGTGAGACGTCAGTACGGTTGATACGTGATGCTATGTTGGCTCATCCTCAAGTCGTGGCAGGAACTAAACGATTTGATACTGTACTCATGAATATTACGAAAGGGCGCATCCTAGCTAAGATTGGAGCAGAAGCAGTATATTGTCTTGCATCTGTACCAGATGGTCTAGGTATAAGCTTTAAAATTGATGATGGCGGTTTTAGATCGATTACTCCTGCAGGAATAGCAATATTGAAAAAATTAGACTTATTATCAGCTGCTGAATATCAGGCATTAATCGAGTATTTTCCGCCTGTGTTAAAAAATCATCGCGGTGATGTAATTGGCACCGTAGAAGCAGTCATCTAAATAAAAAAGCAACAACTTGGCTTTTTCGCCATACGTTGTTGCTTTTTATGTTAGATATTCAAACTGTTAGAAATGACGTTCGTCGTCAGCAGCGTTATTAACATCGTTGTACTGAAGTGCTTTATGATGAGGACCATGCTTTGCATTCTTGAAGTCCTTTTTGAATGTTTCCGCATCGATTCCTAATTTAGCTGCGACATCTGACCAGGTATTATTGATTTTTTTCAGTGCAAGTACATTTTTAATTGGCTTTTTACTAGCTGTAGCTAGCTGACTTGCCATTCCAATATCATGGGGTTGGTAGCCGTCTTGAAGTAAGCTAAGGGCAGTTTTTTTATCGATTCCGGTTCTCTTGTTAAGCTGATTGGCAGCCAGGTCTTGATGTGCGGTTTTTATTTGCTCTTTTGTGATACCTAGAGATTCAGCAACATCTTTCCAGTTATTATCAGCTGTTTTTTTGCTAATGACAGTATCAATGGATTGGTTACCAGCTTTGGCTAGAAATGCTGCCTTACCGATATCTCTAAAACTCATGCCATTATTGTAATACTTCAGAACAACCGATTGCTCAATACCGAATGTATCAGAAATTCTCTTGGATGCGATTTGTGGATCCA
>CAMKSY010000078.1 GCA_946415545.1 uncultured Pelosinus sp.
AAATTGTAGTTTTCTACTTTTGAGTTTTATGTGTTTGTTTATAACTAAGATTTAAGGGAGTAAGCACGATCTCCAAGCAAGTCTTCTTATCTAAAGTATGCAATTCCGGCAGCAAATAGCTGCTGATCTTTGCTGCCAGGGACATTTTTTACTACCTGGTTGCCAATTCGCTCCGAATGGCCCATTTTTCCTAATATTCTTCCGTCTGGGCTGGTAATCCCTTCTACTGCTTCTACAGATCCATTCGGATTATAACGGATATCATAGGTAGGATGCCCTGTTTCATCTACATACTGAGTAGCAATCTGCCCCTTTTGCCGCAAGCTGTTTAGCACCGCACTGCTAGCAACAAAGCGTCCTTCGCCATGGGATACGGGAATCGTATGAACTTCACCTAATTCTAGATTATTAAACCAAGGAGAAAGTTTAGATACAAGTTTAGTATTTGCCATACAAGAGATATGCCTGCCGATTTGATTATAGGTCAGGGTAGGGCATTCAGGAGATAAATCAACAATATCGCCATAAGGCACTAACCCCAGTTTTATAAGAGCCTGAAAACCATTACAGATGCCCAGCATCAAGCCGTCTTTTTGTGATAAAAATTCCCGCAAAGCTTCTTTAATTTTAGGATTTCTAAACATAGTGGCAATATATTTGCCTGAGCCGTCTGGCTCATCTCCGGCACTAAAACCACCTGGCAGCATAATAATTTGAGATTGATTAATAGACTTGACCATTTCTTCTATGGACTCTTCAACTGCTGACGGGGTGAGATTGCGAATGACCATCGTATCGACGATGCCGCCTGCCATTTCAAATGCTTTTGCTGAATCATATTCGCAGTTCGTTCCAGGGAAAACCGGAATAAAAATGCGAGGCTTTGCAAAAGAATAGTTTGCTTTTTTGGGGCTGCTGGCAAACAACTCCTGCTTCGGTCTTTCCTTACTGATTTCAGTCTGAGTGACAAAAACCTTAGTTAAAGGCTGTTCCCAAGCAGTTTGTGCTTTATCAAGATCAATAGAATAACCATTGATATCAATGGTTGATTGCTCCTGAGTATAACCTAAGACAGAATATGGCGTTTCGCCTAATATCTCTTTTACAGCGATGCCAGAAGGAACCTCTAGAATCAAGGAGCCATAGTCAGCAGCAAATAAGTCTTGAGATGACAAAGGGGAACTAAATCCCATGCCAATTTTATTACCAAAGCTCATTTTACTAATAGCGGCCGCTAAACCACCCCTTTTAATGGTATGAGCAGCTAGCACATGACCAGCTTTTATTAATTGAGTAATGTTAGCATAGTTCTGACACACAACAGGAAAATTTGGCAATTCATATGCATCACGAACTAAGGGCACTCGTATAATCTGACTTCCAACCTCTTTGAATTCTGGAGAAATCACCCGGTCCGCCTGAGCTACGTTAACGGCAAAAGCCACTAAAGTTGGAGGCACGGTCAGTTCTTTAAAGGTACCAGACATACTATCCTTGCCGCCGATGGCCGGAATCGCAAACTGCTCTTGCGCATGAAGAGCGCCTAAAAGAGCACTAAAAGGTTTACCCCATTTTACCGCATCCTGTCCTAATCTTTCAAAATACTCTTGCAAGGTCAGTCGAACGGTGTGGTATTCACCACCCATAGCCACAATTTTTGCTACTGCTTCTACAACGGCATATACCGCACCGTGGAAAGGACTCCAGGTAGCCAGCTGCGGATCATAACCATAGGTCATTAACGTGGCTGTATTCGTATTCCCCTTAAGGACAGGAATTTTACTCGCCATTCCTTCTGCCGGTGTGGTTTGAAACTTACCGCCAAAAGGCATCAATACAGTGCTTGCGCCAATGGTACTGTCAAACATTTCAACGAGGCCTTTTTGGCTGCATACATTAAGATCACGCAGATTATCAAGCCAAGCAGTTTCCAGATTGTCTATCTCACTTTGTGCAGCAGTAAAAAAGTTCTCAGCTTCTACCGGAGCAATAACCTGTACATTTACTTTTTGTTTAACACCATTCGTATTTAAAAATTCCCGGCTAATATCAACAATGGGAATTCCTCGCCATAACATGACGAGCCGCCCAGTATCCGTTACTTTTGCCACTACTGCCGCTTCCAGATTTTCTGCTGCAACATAAGACATAAATTCTTCCAGATGATGAGGTGCTATGACTACAGCCATACGCTCTTGGGATTCGGAAATCGCCAGCTCGGTACCATCTAAACCTGCATATTTCTTTGGCAACGCATCTAAATCAATGATCAGGCTGTCTGTCAATTCTCCAATAGCAACTGATGCCCCGCCCGCACCAAAATCATTACAGCGTTTAATCATCTGACTTGCTTTGGCATTTCTAAACAACCTTTGTATTTTCCGTTCTGTAGGCGGATTGCCTTTTTGTACTTCTGCACTGCAAGTTGCCAAGGATTCTTCCGTATGCTCTTTTGAGGAGCCCGTTGCTCCGCCGCAACCATCGCGACCAGTTTTTCCGCCCAATACAATCACGATATCATCTACTGCCGGACGCTCACGTACTACATTTTCCTTTGGAGCAGCAGCAATCACCGCGCCAATCTCCATTCGTTTGGCGATGAAACCCTCGTGATAAATTTCTGCTACCTGCCCCGTGGCTAATCCAATTTGATTTCCATAGGAACTATAGCCTGCTGCAGCTCCTAGGGTTATCTTACGCTGAGGCAATTTCCCTGGTAACGTATCTTCTACCTTTGCCCGAGGATCACCACTCCCTGTAACACGCATGGCTTGATACACATACGATCTTCCTGATAATGGATCACGAATGGCTCCGCCTAAACAAGTCGCCGCACCGCCAAAAGGTTCAATTTCGGTTGGATGATTATGAGTTTCATTTTTAAACATAACCAGCCATTCTTCGATGCTGCCATCCACATCCACAGGAACAACAATGCTGCAGGCATTAATTTCTTCTGAATCATCCAGATCCGTAAGTTTGCCTTGCAGGCGCAATTCTTTCATCCCCATTACGGCAATATCCATCAAGCAGATATCCTTCTGTCGATCCTGATACACGAGGGATCTGGCTTTACAATATTGATCATAGGCTTTAGCAATCGGCTCTGAAAAATGACCTGTTCCTATATCTACATTTTCAATCTCAGTGAAAAAAGTGGTGTGTCGGCAATGATCTGACCAATAAGTATCTAACACCCTGATTTCTGTGATTGTAGGATTGCGTTTTTCCACATCACGAAAATATTGCTGGCAAAATGCAATATCTCCTAGTCCCATAGCCAGTCCCATATCTTTTAACAGCAAGTCCAGTTCTTCTGTCGATTGGGTAATAAAACCAGGAACCGTAGTTACATCGGCAGGTTTTTCCACTGTTAATTCAAGGCTGCGGGGTTTTTCTAAAGAAGCTTCCCGTGCTTCTACCGGATTGATACTATACTCTTTTATTTTCTTAAACTCATCTTCTGTAACGTTGCCCTGTAGTACAATTACCTTGGCAGTACGAATAGATAACGTTTCTGTTTTTGTTAGTATTTGCACGCATTGCGCCGCCCAATGCGCTCGCTGGTCATATTGGCCCGGCAGATACTCTACTGCAAATATTTTATCTTCTGGTTCTATGGTAAGTATTTCATCATAAACATCATCAACAGTCGGCTCAGAAAATATACTTTGTTTTGCTTCTGCAAATTCTTCCTGGCTGATTCCCGATATATCATAACGATTGACAAGGCGTACATGTTTCAAACCTGTAATGCCAAGATTTTCAGTAAGATCAGTATACATCCCCTTCGCCTCTACAGCGAAATCCTGCTTTTTTTCCACGAAAATTCGTTTGACTTCATATGGCATGTTTCTACCTCCTAGTATCGTCTTGTTAATCCCTTGAGACTACATCTTGCTATTGCTATTGTAATACATTATCATTAATTATAATAATTAATAGTATTAATAAAACTTATAAGGAGTGCTTATGTATGGACGTTAATTTTGAGCTATATAAAGTGTTTTACTATGTCGCCAAATACTTAAGTTTCTCAGTAGCTGCCAATGAATTATACATCTCCCAGTCAGCTGTCAGTCAGGCAGTAAAGCAATTGGAAGAAAAGCTGAATACAAAACTTTTTTTTCGCAGTACCAAACACGTACAATTAACAGAAGCAGGCACACTTTTATTTACCCATGTAGAGCAAGCCTTTCACTTTCTAAAAACTGGTGAACGCAGCATCAATGAATTGCATTCCTTAGAACAAGGAGAGCTAAAAATAGGTGCCAGCGATACCATTTGTAAATACTACTTACTTCCTTATTTTAAACAATTTAACCTTCTGTATCCTAAAATTAAACTTAATATTACCAATCGTCCTTCGCCAGTCTGTGTAGATTTATTAAAAAAAGGTTTAGTGGATATTAGTGTGGTTAATCTTACCGCCGAAAAACTGTATCCAGGCATGACCATCAGCAAATGTAAAATGCTCCACGACGCATTTGTTGCCAGTCCTGCTTTCGCTCACCTGCAAAATCTACGCCTGGTTCTTAAAGATATTGCTGCATTACCCATTCTCACATTAGAAAAGAACACAACCACAAGGACTTTCCTGGATTCTATGTTCGTTCAGCATAATCTCCCATTTGAGCCTGAAATTCAATTAGGCAGTGTGGACTTAATGATCGAACTGACAAAGATCGGACTGGGGGTCTCGTTTATCAGCAAAGAATACATACAAAAAGAACTGGCCGATAATCAGTTATTTACCCTTCCCCTCATCACAGATATACCTCCGCGAGAGTTAGGGATTATGACTCATGATTATCTGCCAGTTCCACTTGCAGCACAAAAATTTATTGAATTGTTATAGTGACATAGCAACCATTAACGATTTATACAACCTTGCATGGGTCACTATAGACTTTCTTTAATGAAGCATAGATGACTTTACTTCACTTTAGGAATATTACGGCCAGCATAGATCTCTGACATTTCTTTTTTCAAGCGCTGTTTGATTTTTTTCTTCTCACCTGGCAAAAGTTCACCCTTAGCGGTACCGAATAAATAATTATCCAAATCAAACTCTTTTAAGATCATTTTAGTATGAAAAATATTTTCCTGATAGATATTAACGTCAAGCATCTGGTATAACTCACGAGTATCGTGTGCAATGTAGTTTTGAATTGAATTAATTTTATGGTCAATATAAAACTTTTTCCCTGTAACATCCCGGGTAAATCCTCGTACTCGATAATCGATAATTGCAATATCAGAACTAAAGCTATTAATCAAATAATTCAGTGCTTTAAGCGGTGAAATCTCTCCACAGGTAGAAACGTCAATATCAGCGCGAAACGTACTAATCCCCTTATCTGGATGACTTTCCGGATAAGTGTGTACAGTAATATGACTTTTATCTAAATGGGCAACCACAGCGTCGGACTTAATTTCCTGCAAATCGATCAACTCCGGTGCTTCAACCGCCATTTTCCCTTCTGAAATTAACATAGTTACACTGGAACCTTGAGGATCATAGTCCTGCTTTGCAATATTTAAGATGTTCGCACCAATCATACAAGCGACTTCTGTTAATATATTTGTAAGACGCTCCGCATTGTATTCTTCGTCAATGTATTCAATGTAGGCTTGACGATGTTCCGGACTTTTCGCATAACATATATCATACATGTTGAAACTAAGTGTCTTGGTCAGGTTGTTAAAACCATACAATTTTAATTTTTTAATTGACTTTATTTCCATATTTCTTCTCCTTACTTGTTGTACAATTTCAAAGTCATGCCCTGAATCAGTACGGTGTTATCGTCTGCTAGGAGCGTTATTGCTTTGACACTTATCATGCTGAAGATAGTTCTTAGCTAAAAGGAACTTACCACCTAATTTAGGTCCTACTTTATTCGTCAAACTTAGCCCCTCTTAACTCCCACCTGCATAAAATAGGAGCCGTAGAGCGGCTTATTCATCGAATATAAATGTACTTCTAGTACTACATAATAGCCTACTTTTTTATTGCTGTAAATAGTATTTTTTTGAATCCCGCTGCCTTAAAAAAATAAAGGAGAACGGATGTAATACTCCTATCTTTTAGTATAGTGTTTTGTCAATAAAGTATTCTTAATAGCTATAAAAAAAGAACTCTATAACAAATTTTCATCTGCGAGAGTTCTTCTTTTCATGGCTGGAAGGTAATGATTATAATGCCGAAACGGCTATTTTCAGCACTACTTTTTTAACTTTGGTCTCTGAATGCAGCGTACAATTGGGACGATGAACATCATTAGGAAAAAGTACAGCATATAACCCAGGCTTTAGCAGAAGTTCTACCTCTTGCTGCACTCCTTGATAAAAGATCAGATCTTTTTGCTCCAGTTCATCCTGAAGAACTTCATACTCGGAAGATAGCGGACTGCACCCAATCATCTCTTCCCCCGAAACTACATACTGTATATCAATATATTTCTGATGAGCTTCTGATTTTCTTTTCTCTTTAGGTTCCGTTACATATTCGGAAACGGAAGCAAATATCGTATCACCTTCAATATCATGCCTGCCAACTGGCAAACTAGACAAATCGGTATTGATTAAATACTGCAAACCTCTTTGTAAGGCAGGAGACAAAGCAGCCTTTTCTTGTTCAAAACTTTTCAACTGTCCATAAATCATATTAGCATCCACCTTTAATTTTACTTATATTCTTTAATGATTCTGGATTGATAACAGTCTTTCCTTTCTCAAAGTATTCTTTAGAAAAATACAAAGATTTTTTTAAACCGCAGAGAAGCGAGGACACAGAGAAAAGATACATCGTTATCTCTCAGCATTCTCTGCGCCTCTGCCGTTAAATCATCCTTTCCTTACTCTTTTTAGCCGGCAAGCTGTCCGTGGATTTCCTTGCCGAAAATTTCCTTAACTTTATTATTCTCACCCACCATCACTACAGTAGGAGTAAAGTCTTTTGCTTCCTCTTGCGTCATCATGGCATAGGAGATAATAATGACTTTATCATCAGGCTGTACTAAACGGGCTGCTGCCCCATTTAAACAAATAACTCCTGAATCTTTCTCCCCCACAATCACATACGTCTCAAATCGATTACCATTATTATTATTTACGATTTGCACTTTTTCATTAGGCAGGATTCCTGAAGCTGCCAGTAAGCTTTCATCAATGGTGATACTGCCCATATAATTAAGATTAGCCTCCGTCACCGTGGCACAATGAAGCTTAGCTTTTAAACATGTAATAAACATAAAATTATCCCTCCAAAATGATATTATCAATTAAACGAGTATTACCAATGCGTACAGCTAAGGCTAAAAGAGCTTTACCAGCAATCTGATCTATGTTCTCTAATAACGGATAGCTGTGTACTTCTACATAATCAATTTGAGCCAGTTCTTCCAATTGAATGTTTGCTATCACCTGCTGTCTGATGGCTTCTACATTTACCTCACCGCTTACAACAAGCTGCTTGGCCAGCTGCAAGCTAGAAGACAGCACTAATGCCGCTCTTCGTTCTTCAATAGATAAAAAAGCATTACGAGAACTCATAGCAAGGCCATCTGTTTCTCGCACAATAGGTACAACCTCAATGATAACATTCATATTTAGATCAGAAGCCATGCGCTGAAGCACCAATACCTGCTGAGCATCTTTCTGACCAAAAAAGGCTATGTCAGGCTGAATGATATTAAACAATTTAGTCACAACGGTAGCGACTCCACGAAAATGGCCTGGACGAGACAAACCGCATAGTTTTTCCGTAATGCCATCAATTTCTATAAAACTGCTATATCCCTTAGGATACATCTCCAGTGTTTGTGGATGAAAAATGACATCTACACCCGCAGTAGCTGCTTGTACACTATCGCGAGTTAAGTCTCTTGGATACTTTGCATAATCTTCATTAGGGCCAAATTGAGTAGGATTCACAAAAATACTCACGACAACAATATCGCTTTGTTTTTTTGCTTGACGCATTAAGGTAAGATGTCCTTCATGCAAGGAGCCCATGGTGGGTACTAAGCCAATTGATAAGCCTTTTGCTTTTACCTGCTTAACAAAAATCTTCATTTCCTCTATGGTTTCAATAATTCTCATAAATTCGTTCCCCTTCTTTACTTGCAGCTTTAGTATAATTTTTCTAAGATACCGTCAGATATTTTAAAACTATGCTCCGTCGAAGGAAATTTTTTGTCTGTTACTTCTTTCTTATACTCGGCCACGGCTTGCGCTATTGCTACATGCAAAGTAGCATATTGTTTTACAAATTTGGGGGTAAATCCTGGATATAAACCGAGCAGATCATTGATCACCAATACCTGACCATCACAGTGAGCCCCTGCCCCGATGCCAATGGTAGGTATATTGAGCTGTTGCGTTACTTTTTGCGCCAGTAAGGCTGGCACACATTCTAGGACAACAGCGAAAGCACCGTTTTCTTCTAGAATTTTAGCATCATTGAGCAATTTTTGCGCCCCTATTTCCTCTTTTGCCTGTACTTTAAAACCACCCAGACTATGAACTGACTGAGGTGTTAGGCCCAAATGCCCCACTACAGGAATTCCAGCAGCAACTATTTTTTTTACTGCCTCAGCAATTTCGCTGCCGCCTTCTAGTTTAACAGCTTGAGCTCCTGTTTCTTTCATAATCCTTCCTGCGTTAGCCACTGCCTGCTCAGCAGAAACCTGATAAGACATAAATGGCATATCTACAACTACCATAGCTTTCTTTGCCCCTCGGCATACTGCTTTGCCATGATGAATCATATCCTCCATCGTAACTGGCAGAGTTGAATCGTATCCCAAAATCACATTCCCTAAGGAATCACCTACTAAGAGCATATCAATTCTGGAATCATCAAGAAACTTTGCCGTAGAAAAATCATATGCTGTTAGCATGGTAATAGCTTTTCCCTCTATTTTTCGCTGCTGAATCACTGTCCTTGTAATCTTTTCGTTGCTACTCATGATTATATCCCCCCGTTATCGATTTTTAGTATTTCTTTTATATTCACAGCCTGTTCCTGGTTAATCGTACCTTTTTCTAAGGCAATCTTCAGAGTATACATCCCAAGTTCACTATATAAGTTCTTATCTACTCCGCTTTCAAGTGCCTCCAAGTGCGCCTTTACCGTAATACCATCTCCACGGCTAATTGGACCCGTCAGACCCTGAACCACTCCCATTTCCCTTATATTCTGCAGGGTTCCTTCCAGCAGCGGCACTAAGGCAGCTAACGCTCCCTCCGAAGATAAGCCAAATTTTCCGTACAGACGACTTGCCCAATGCATCAAGGAAACCGTGTAGTTCGATACAATGCAAGCTGCCCCATGATAAAGAGACTTATCTGTATCTAAGATATGAAAACTTATTCCTCCTAAATCATTCACAATTATTTCGGCTTGCTGTATAGTCTCTGCCTGTCCGCTTACAGCAAAATATATGCCGGCTAACCTTTCACTAGTATGTTCTTTATTGGCAAAGGATTGCAGCGGATGCATACAGCCAATCCATGCTCCTTGCTCTTTCGCCGGAGTGAGTACTTCCGTCGTAAGACATCCTGAAGTATGAAGCACTATTTGTCCTCTTTTAAAACCTTTGTCTTGGGCTATTTGTGCTGTCACTCCTTCGATGCAACGATCAGGTGTTGTAATGAATAGTATCTCAGCATCTTGTATCAAATCGGCTGCATTTGCTCTTGCATTTACTCCTAATTCCCCAGCCAGCTGACTCGATGATTCTAAAGTACTACTGGCAATCCCAGACAATTGATACCCCTTTTCAGATAATCCTCGTGCTAGCACACTCCCAACTTTCCCGGCTCCAACAATACCTATCTTGGGTTTTGGTTTTTTCATATTTCCTCCATTTACCTAATAGCCGTGAAGAGACAAAGAATCAACATCCTTTGAGATCCTAAATGAAACATTTCAAGACTGCTTGGCAGCTAAAGGAAAAAAATATAAAAAAGCCTTCCGGAGCTTGTCCGAAAGGCATACTTTTCCTATTGCAACCTCCCGTCTCAGTCCATTAAAAGATCTAAGCGGCTATAATTTGATATGAAACTGTGGAATACTATAGCAACAAGTCCTTTTTTACAGTATGGTTCATAACTGATACCACCTAAAGAACACTTGCCATTTTAAATTACAAAACGATAATATCATAAACTATAATAAAAACACAAGGATTTTATATAATATAAGGTTATATTTTATTAACAAGTATACATAACCGAAAATCTTGGAATAAGATATACAAACGATCGAACCTACTATAAAATAGATTCAGGAGGTGTTCTTATGAATGAAATAACAGGAGAACAAAAACTCTTAGCTATTTTAGCCCATATATCCTATTTTCTGGGAGGATTGGGCTTCATTATTGCACCATTAATCATCTTCTTATTAAAAAAAGACGACGCATTCGTCTATCATCATGCCAAGCAGGCTCTCGTTGCCCATTTGAGCATACTGGCCGCGTCCTTTATTGTCAGTTCCTTATGTATATTAATAATTGGTGTTTTTCTGCTTCCTATCGTAGGGATTTTGTGGCTGATTCTGCTTGTAACATCACTTATTGCTGCAAGTAAAGCTTTTTATGGTGAATCCTATCAATACCCTTTTATCCAAAAGCTGATTCATAAACTCTAGTACCGAACATTATGCCTTTCATATTATACTAGGAGGAGCTATATGCGTTATAAAATTTATCAATATCTTTCTGTTGGCATTGGCTGTCTGGTAAGCGCTGTTGCGATCAATAGTTTTCTCGTACCTCACCACTTACTAAGCGGCGGAGTAAGCGGGTTAGCCATTATCTTTTATTATTTAGCTGGCTGGCCTATTGGTCTACAAATCTTCGCAATGAATCTTCCTCTCTTCTATGCTGCTTATCGGCTTATTGGAAAAGAATATTTTTTAAAAACTATTTATGGGGCTGTACTTTTTTCCTTCTTCGTAGATGCGACAGGCTACTTATCAAACTTCATGGTCGTGGACGATCCAATTCTCTCCGCTATTACTGGCGGTATTGTAACAGGCATTGGATCAGGTCTTATCTTTAAGGCCAATGGCAGTGGCGGAGGTCTTGATGTCGTTTCAAGCATATTAAAAAAATATTATTCCTTGAATGTAGGTATTGCCTCTTTTTCAGTAAATTGCGTGATCATGATAATTGCTGCCATTCTCTTCGGCATTAAACTTGCCATACTAACTCTTATTTCTATGTTCATTGCAGCTAATATTACGGATAATGTGGTGGAAGGATTTAACCGTAAGAAAACCGTGTACATTGTCTCTTATAAAACCGATGAAATTATTAAAGTCATTTTGAAAGAGGTGGGTCGAGGCGCAACAATCCTTCATGGAGAAGGCGCCTTTACCCGCCAGGAAAAACAGATGATCTTTGTAGTCGTAAGCCTGACCCAAATTGGTCAGATCAAAATTCTCATTCAAGATGTAGATCCCAACGCTTTTATGATTGTTCAAGATGCTGTAGAAGTATTAGGAAGGGGTTTCACACTGCCTGGAACGAAACAATTATAAAAAATTTGAATGAATCACAAACTATGTTAAAAGGCTGCTCTGTCCTGACAGAGCAGCCTTTTTTATGCTTTTATTCGATAATTTAAGCCCTACTTATCTCTCGCATAATACAGGGAAAAGCTTCTTGTAAATCATCAATGTGAGAAGAGACATGGCAATTCCTTTTATCATATTAAAAGGTGCAATCCCTAGAGCAATGAAGGATTTCAAATCAACAATCCGGGGATTTGCAATTGTTCCTAAATTAATAATTTGCTCTAAGGGAAAATGCAGCACTGCTTGATATAAGGGCAGCAGAATAAAATAATTCAGCAAAGACGCTGAGAACATCATAGAGAGGGTTCCAATAACGAGAGAAACCACAGCACCTTTAGGGCTCTTATGTCGTTGATACAAATAGCTCGCTGGCAGAATAAAAGCCACTCCCACCAAGAAATTAGCAATCTCTCCAATTCCCATTGTCTGGGTATTTGCAGCATGTAATATGTTTTTAATGAGTTCAATACTAACCCCTGCCATAGGCCCAAGTACAAAAGCTCCAATAATCGCAGGCAATTCACTGGCATCTAATTTCAAAAAACTAGGCATCATCGGCAATGGCACCTCAAAAAACATCAAGATTACAGCAATTGCTGATAAAATTCCGATTTTAGTTATATATCGCGTATTGGCAGAAATCATGTCCAATCCCCCTATGAAAATAATTGTTAAAATCACTTGTACAATATACAAAACAGCTCAACTGAGAAACTAAACTTATATTTCCTCCTCACAGAGTGTTCAAAAAAAATCCCCGAAATGCCTTCGGGGATTTAATCACAACATGCAAACACATCGTTTCTATCGGCTTACTAAGCCTCATACGCAGATGTATCCGGCAGAAAGTAAAACCTTCTGTTATACATACAATGTGCTGCCTTCTCTTCTTACATCCAGACTATACTGTCGGCTTTGGAATCACACCAAATCTGCCTTACGGCTCGTGGGCTTACAGAATCTGCTTACCACCGGTCGGGAATTTAACCCTGCCCTGAAGATATTTCAATTTATTTAATTTTAGCCCCAGAGATAATCATTATCACCGAGTGATGATGATGGATTCATTGTAGCAAATTTACTGCTGCTTTGCAAGCTAAAAAGGAAAACGAAGATGCGGTTCAATCATTCTTATCTTTCACCACTATTTAATAAAATCCCACAGCAGCATCATATTTAAGGCAGAAACAATAAGACCAATGCCCCATAGTACGACTTGCTGCAATCCTGTATTTGCATATTTCCCCATGACCTGTGTGGACGATGTCAAATAAATCTGCAGAAATATCGTCCAAGGCAATTGAATACTAAGAAACATTTGGGAATATACCAGCCCCTGAAAAGGGCTTTCGATAAAGAAGATAGCTGCAACCGCCAGACCGTAAGTAATCGCTACTCCCATCCAAGAATGGCGGTCTTTAATATCATAGGGCTCTCTAAATATACCTGCAAAAATACTACCACCAGCCATACCTGCAGTAACGGTGGAAGAAATGCCTGCGAATAAAAGAGCAATAGCGAAAACAACTGCTGCAGCATTCCCCAGTAAGGGGCGCAGCATAATTTCTGCCTGATCTAATTCATCGACAGATACCTGATTGCTGAAAAACACGGCAGCAGCAACCAATATCATTGCACTATTGATAGCCCAGCCAATGCCCATAGAAAATAAGGTATCTGCAAACTCATACTTTAACTGCCGCTTAATCACTACATCATCTTCCAAATTCCATTGTCGGCTTTGAATCACTTCGGAATGCAAAAATAAATTGTGAGGCATGACCACTGCTCCAAGCACACTCATTACCACCAACATAGCTCCATCTGGAATAACAGGTGTTACCCATCCAACAGCAGCTTCAGACCACTCAATATTGACTAGACTTAGTTCAAATAAGAATGCGATACCAATGATAGAAACAAAACCCATAATCCATTTCTCTAGTCGTTTATAAGAATTTGCCCATAACATCCAGCTGCAGCCTATACCCGTTAACAAGGCTCCTATTTTCAAAGGAACATGAAATAGCATATGCAAGGCAATAGCAGCACCTAGTATTTCAGCCATACCAGTTGCCACTGCCGCTGTTATTGCCGAAAACAATACCGTTCTTGACACTAAAGGCCGCAGATATTCAGTAGCTGCTTCCGATAAGCAGCGTCCTGTAACAATTCCTAAATGAGCTACATTATGCTGCAAAACGATTAGCATAATAGTAGATAAGGTTACCATCCAAAGCAATTTATAACCGTATTCTGCCCCTGCGGCTAAGTTGGCGGCCCAATTCCCAGGATCAATAAATCCGACAGTTACCAGTATCCCTGGTCCAATATACCGTAGAATCTCCCTGGCTCTTAGATTCAGCCCATGCTCCTCCTGAAAAAAACCTTTTATCCCTTTGAGCATAACAGCTTCTCCTTTATATCGTAATAGAACTTGCATATTGTCTCTTTTAGATTATTATTAGTATTTATTCTTTATTCATTAGTTTATCCCTCTTTAAAACTTATAAATTATTATTACACAATATAGATT
>CAMKSY010000079.1 GCA_946415545.1 uncultured Pelosinus sp.
CATAAAGAAGCATCCAGATGAGTAAATCCTGGATGCTTCTTATCTTTATAATTTTTGAGGCTCTTTTTCTAAAATGTCCTTGACATAGGGTCCACTTTACTGTGAATGAAGTGGAGCCTGCTTTTTATTTATTTTTAAAGAACATGATAAGAAGGTTTTTCTGTAGCATCGACGAAGGATATAATGGGGAAAACCCAGGGAGGAAAAGACGGTGAAAGATGTTCAAGATAGCAGTAAAGTAAGGCTGGCTTTAATTTCAACCTATCCAGGGATGGCTACGATATTTAAACAAGTGGCAGAGCAGGCAGGATTCGATCCTTATATTACGGTAGCTACTCTTCGTGAGGCAGCAGCTATTGCAAAGAATCTTGAGCCTCGGATCGATGTAATTCTGAGCCGAGGTGGGACTGCTGAATATATAAAAGAAGCAGTTGAAATCCCCGTAGTGGCAATTCCTGTTACTCCATTTGATGTAATGCGTTCCATACATGGGAATCAAAGTTGTATGAAGAAATGTTATAAAAAGATTGCACTATTTTCATATAAGGAAAAAATGCCTGGTATTCGAGATATTGAAAAAATGCTTGGATTGGAGATTTATGAATATACGTTCCATTTGCAAGAAGATATAGAAGCAGGTATTCAAGATGCGAAGAAAAAGGAAATCGCTCTCGTTATGGGTGGGATTTTAGCGATACAACTAGCCCAAACCTATAATCTAGATAGTATTTTGATTGAATGTGGTGAAGAAGCAGTGTATCGTTCCATGTATGAAGCTATAAATTTAGCTGAGCTGAGGCGTGTAGAACGCAGTAGAGCGGCTCGGATTAAAGTGGTGTTGGATTCTGTGGTTCAGGGGGTTATTGCCACGGATGAAATGGGATATGTAACAATATATAACCCTGCAGCTCAGCGGATATTTAACATTCCGAGTGAACAGGTACTTGGAAGAAAGGTGCAGGATGTGATTCCCAACACGCAAATGCATAAGGTGCTAGAGAGCGGTGAGGTGCAAATGGCGGAATTACAGGAGGTAAATGGCGGCATTATTGCAACGAGTCGAATTCCGATTATGGTTGGAAGTAAGCGGTCCGGTGTTGTTAGTACCTTTGAAGATGTGACTAAAATTCAATATTTGGAGCAGCAAATCCGGAAACAAATGCATGCCAAAGGCTTTATCGCCAAATATACTTTTGAGAATATTTTGACCGTAAGTTCTGTCATGATTGAGCTCAAGGAGATGGCTGCCTTGTATGCTACTACGGACTCCTCTGTATTGATCCAAGGGGAATCTGGCACGGGAAAAGAGCTGTTTTCGCAAAGTATCCATTGTCACAGCAAACGCAGCAGCGGGCCTTTCATAGCTGTTAACTGCGCTGCTATACCGGAGCATTTACTGGAAAGTGAACTGTTTGGCTATGAAGGCGGAGCTTTTACGGGTGCTAAAAAAGAAGGTAAACAAGGATTATTTGAGCTAGCGCATAACGGAACGATCTTCTTAGATGAGATTGGGGAAATTCCTAAAGCTTTGCAGGCAAGGCTGCTTCGGGTGCTGCAAGAAAAAGAAATTATGCGAGTTGGTGGAGATAAAATTATACCCATTGATATTCGAATTATTAGTGCCACGAATAAAAATCTTGAAAAAAAAATAGAGCAAGGCGAATTTCGCGAAGATTTGTATTATCGCTTAAATGTATTTAATTTGAGAATACCTCCTCTTAGAGAGCGAAAAGAGGATATCATTGTGCTTGCCATGGCATTTTTGAAACGGTTCTCTACAGAATTAGATTCCTCTGCCATAGCACGGGAATTAAAATCTTCATTGATGATATATGATTGGCCGGGGAATATTCGTGAATTATATAATATTATGGAACGTTTATCTTTGATGATTAGAATTTCAGAAAAAAAATGGAGCCTGGAAAAAATGCTGCAAAAAGCAATGTATGATTCCAGTTCTAATGGCAATCGTAATTCCATTGCGATCAAAGTGGATTTAGACCAGGGATTAAAGCCTGCAATGGAACAAGTGGAAAAAATCATCATTGATACCATGCTGGCAAGATGTGATCAAAGACAAGAATTGGCGGCAAAAAAGTTAGGGATTGGACGCACTACTTTGTGGCGAAAGGGGAAAGATAGCGATAAATAAAAATGTTTCAAAAATGGAATTATACGTTTCTGAAATGATACACAGCATATTAGTCAAAGAATAAAAGAAGATTAGAATTAAAGAATGAAAGTTGCGTTTCAATAATGAAATATGGTTTTTGATAAGCATGCCAATACTAAGGATTTTAGTATTGGCATGCTTTTTGCAATATATAGTGATAGACGGCCTGAAGAGTAAGAATATTAGGAAGTCCTTTCAAAAGAACTAAACAAGTAGGAGGAGTTACAGATGCAGTATAATGGCGCATTAGCAGGAGTAAAAGTTTTAGATTTGACGAGGGTGCTTGCTGGACCTTTTGCCACGATGATGCTGGCGGATATGGGAGCAGAAGTAATCAAAATTGAGGTTCCCGGAAGTGGAGATGACAGTAGACAATTTGGACCATTTGTAAATGGAGAAAGTTCTTATTACATGAATTTGAATCGTAATAAAAAAGGTATCACTTTGAACTTAAAAGGGCGGGGCAAAGAAATCTTTTTGGAGATGGTAAAAAAGGCTGACATTGTTGTAGAAAATTATCGTCCAGGAACCATGGAAAAACTTGGGCTTGGTTATGAAGAACTGAAAAAGGTTAATCCAAAGATTGTTTATGGAGCGGTGTCTGGGTTTGGTCATTATGGACCGTATAAAGATCGGGCAGGCTATGACATCATTGGTCAGGCTATGAGCGGGCTTATGAGTACGACAGGCTGGCCTGGTGGTGAACCAACAAGGACGGGGACGGCCATGTCAGATATTTTGGCTGGACTTTCCGTTGCCATCGGTCTTTTAGCTGCTTTGCGTCATCGGGATGTTACTGGATATGGGCAGAAGGTGGATGTTTCCTTAGTGGATGCAACAGTGGCAAGTATGGAAATTATTAATCAAATTTACCTGGTAGAAGGGCGCCTGCCTCAGCGGATTGGCAATCGATATGAGTCTACCTATCCCTATGACTCCTTTAAAGCAAATGATGGGAGTTTAGTGATTGGTGCTGCCAATGATAAGTTATGGCAAAAACTATGTGTCATTATGGGGCAGCCAGGATTGGGGGAAAAGGCTGAATTTGATACCAACTGGAAACGGGTACAGCGCCATGAGGAAGTAAAGGTTCTTGTAGAAGCTTGGACAATTACGAAGCCGGTGAAGGAAATTGTTGATGCATTGCTTGCAGTTGGTATTCCCGCAGCTCCAATTAATAATATCGAGCAAGTTGTCAATGATCCGCATATTGCTGGTGCTCGGGAAATGTTTGTAGAAGTGGATCATCCCAAAGCTGGCAAGATGAAAATTACAGGCAGCCATATAAAACTTTCGGATACGAAACCTTGTATCAAAGCTCCGGCTCCCTTGCTTGGTCAGCATAATGAAGAGGTATATAAGGATTTTCTGGGTTTGAGTGCAGATGAAATCGCGGCTATGAAAAAGGATGGTCTATTATAAGAGGGGGAGAAGGATATGTTAGCGTTTCCTAATCAAGTTCAGATCGTTGAGGTTGGTCCTCGGGATGGTTTTCAAAATATTAAAACTTTTATTGAAACTAAAGTGAAACAACAGGTAATAGATGATATGATTGCTGCAGGAGTGCAGGTTATGGAAGTGACGTCTTTTGTTCATCCTAAGGCGATTCCTCAGATGGTAGATGCGGCGCAGATCGCGAAAGCAGCTGCTCAGGCAGAGGGAGACACCTTTCGGGGACTCGCTCTTGTACCTAATTTAACAGGGGCAAAAAAAGCCTATGAGTGCGGTATTAAAGAAGTAACCTATGTGATATCAGCAAGTGAACAGCATAATCTTGCGAATATAAATCGAACCAGAGAACAGTCGTTGGAAGATCTTCAAAAGATTGTTACCCAAGTGCCAGAGCTGGCAGTGAGGCTGGATGTTGCAACAGCCTTCGGCTGCCCTCTCGGGGGAAAGGTAGACGATGAAATGGTTGTTAGCCTGATTGAGTCAGCGCTGCAAATTGGCGTGCAGTCAGTAGTTTTATGCGATACCATTGGAGTTGCCCATCCTAAGCAGGTATTTGAGCGGGTAAGAACCGTAAAAAATAGATTCTCCGATGTTTCTTTTGGGCTGCACCTTCATGATACTCGTGGTATGGGGCTTGCCAATACATTGGCAGGTCTGGATGCTGGCATTACCATATTTGAGTCTTCCATTGGCGGTTTGGGCGGATGCCCCTTTGCTCCAGGGGCTGCTGGCAATACGGCTACAGAAGATTTAGTAAATATGTTTCATGGTATGGGGATCTCTACTGGTATTGATTTAGAAAGATATCTATCTGTGGTTCAAATAGTGCGAGATAAAATTCAAGCTGTATTGACGGGGCACATGGCATATGCCCGTCAATATGACGATATATAAAAAATGCAGTTGGTGCAATGATAAGAGGAGGATTCATAATGACCCTAGCTGAAAAAACGCTATCGCAGCAAAAAGAGACTATGGGAAAAATGACAAATTACCGCTGGTGGGTGATGATGTTTATCTTTGTGATCTACACAGTTGCTAATGCTGACAGGGCAAATATCGGTTTTGCTCTGCCCTATATCCGCGAAGAATTTGCCATGAGCAATACGGAGGCGGGAGCTCTTATTAGTTTATTTTTTATCGGATATTCCCTTGGACAAATCCCTTCAGGATTTTTAACGAGTCGATTTGGCATTCGCAAAATGTTTACTGCGGGCATGTTTTTAACATCTGCCTTTACAGGAATCATGGGAGTAGTAGATTCTGCCTTTCATCTTAAAATTCTTCGTTTGATGGTGGGATTAGCAGAATCTCCAGTTGTGATTGGCTGCACAGCGACGATTAACAACTGGTTCCCTGCAAAAGAGAAAGGAACGGCGACAGGGATATTTTTGGCGGGATCTAAAGTTGGTCCGTTGATTGTTCCTCCATTGTGTGCTTGGATTATTATGACCTTTGGCTGGCGAGAAATTTTTCTTTTCTTCATGATACCAGGAGTGTTGTTGTCGATATTCTGGTATCTCATGGTCAGAAGCCAGCCAGGAGAAAGCAAATTTGTTTCGGCTTCAGAGCTTCAATATATACAAACAGAAGAAATGGCTGTAGCGAAGGAGGAGCAAAAGAGAGAATACAAACTTTGGTGGCTAGATAAAATAGTTCGTGCAAAAAAGGTTGTGCCCCTCAATAATTCTAGGCAAGTGTTTCGTTCGTGGGATATATATGGTGCAGCACTGGGATATTTCTTTATTATTGGTATTTCTAGCATTATGATGTCTTGGCTGCCGACATACTTGGTTACTATAAAAAAATTCGCGATTATGAAAACTGCTTTTGTTGCGGCATCGCCTTTTGCTGGGACAGTAGTAGGTAATTTTCTTGGTGGTTGGTTATCGGATAAATATTTAAATAAGCGTCGTAAGCCGTTGATGATGGTTACCGCTTTTTCCGCAAGTTTGATGATGTATTCATTGGTACATGCTCCTAATGATCCTATCTTGTTGGCGATGCTGCTCTTTATCACAGGCGTATTCTTTAGCTTGGGATATTCAGCTTTTGCCTGCTATCCTATGGGACGGGTTGATAAAGAAAATTATCCAATCGCGTGGGGGATTGTTAACACGGGAGGGCAGCTTGGCGGAGCTTGTTTCCCCCTTATTGTCGGAATCATTTTGGATAAATTCAGCTGGAATGCGGTATTTGCCTCAATGGCTGTTGGTTCGATGATTTGCCTGTTAATCGTTTCAACGATTGTTGAGCCCGTTGAAGATCCCCTGGAGCGTCCCTTACGTTGATGATGCTTATAGTCTTGAGTTATAAACCGGCCAATAGGCAATATACTACAACTCCATAACATTCATAAGAAAATAAGATCACTTTTGTTATTAAAAACAAATTGTGGTCTTATTTGTCTGATAAATGGGAATTCTTAATCAATTATGTTGGGATTGTTATTATATAATGCGGCAAATTATCATTTAGGGAAATCGTGCAGGAGTTTTCCATTTAATGATAAATTAAAGAAATAATAAGCAACTAAGGAGTCTAAAATATGCTGATTGTTTTTGTAATGTTTGCATTAGGGTTATTGCTTGGCTTTATTGGTGCCGGCGGTGCGGGTGTAGTGATTGCTGTTTTAACCGTAGTATTCGGTATTCCCATACACACTGCTTTGGGAACGTCCCTTAGCGCTATGATTTTTACTATGATATCTGGCGCATACAGTCATTTTCGAGAAGGGAATGTGGTGGTGAAAAATGGCGCAGCAATTGGTATCTTCGGTGCTATAGGTGCTTTTATTGGAGCGCATATTGCAGCTGGATTGCCAGCGAAAGAGCTTAAATGGATGACAGCCTGTATGCTGCTGTTATCAGCTCTTTTACTCTTTCTGAGAATCTTTTTTGCGAATAAGAAAATTTTTTCTCGGAGTGAAAATGAAACTGGTCCTATTGGAGCGTCTTTCTGGTTAACGGCCGCTGCTCTTGGTCTTGTTACTGGAATTTTATCGGGGACCTTTGGGATTGGTGCAACACCATTTATTCAAATTGGTTTACTAATCTTTTTTCATATGTCTATTCATCAGTCGGCGGGTACAACCATGCTTGTTATTCTGCCAATTGCATTGTTAGGGGGCTTGGGCTATCTAACAGCTGGTCATTTGGATGTACTGCTGCTCTTTAAAGTAACCACGGGGTTGATTGTTGGAGCTTATATCGGAGCAAAATTTACCAGACGGTTAGATCCGTTTATTTTAAAGATATCCATGGTAGCTGTTCCTGTGTTTGGCGGGCTTCTGCTGCTGTTCGGCCGTTAAAAACCCTTTTTAAATTTTATCCTTACATTAATTGAGAACGCAATGAATAATGAACCACAAAGGAGCATTGTCCTTTGTGGTTCAATCCGTTTTACTTGACTATTTAGTAGTTATTTTCTTTTAGTATTACATCATGGGCTCCGCCTTCTACAATACTTGTAGAAGAAACAAGAGTTATTCTTGCAACGCGCTGCAATTCCTTAATAGATATAGCGCCGCAGCTGCATAAAGTTGACTTGATTTTGCTTAAGGTAACATCGATGTTATCTTTTAATTTTCCTGCATAGGGGACATAGCTATCCACGCCCTCTTCAAATTTGAGGTTACTGCCTTCTCCCAGATCGTAGCGCTCCCAGTTTCGGGCGCGCTTTGAACCTTCACCCCAATATTCTTTCACGTAATTATTACCAAGTTTTGTTTTAGGAGCAGGGCTTTCATCGAATCTTGCAAAATATCTTCCCATCATAATAAAGTCAGCTCCCATGGCTAAAGCTAATACCATGTGATAGTCATGTACGACTCCACCATCGGAGCAGATTGGAATGTAGATGCCGGTTTCTTTAAAATAATCATCTCTTGCCTGTGCAACTTCGATTACAGCAGATGCCTGTCCTCTGCCGATGCCTTTAGTTTCTCTTGTAATACAGATGGATCCTCCGCCGATTCCAACCTTTACAAAGTCCGCACCGGCTTCGACAAAGAACATAAATCCTTCTTTGTCGACTACATTTCCGCCGCCAATTTTAACCGTATCTTTATACTCTTTTTTTATATATTTTATGGTTTCTGCCTGCCATTCACTGAAGCCATCGGAAGAATCGACACATAACACGTCCACTCCGGCCTTAACTAATGCAGGAACCCGCTCTTTGTAATCTCTTGTATTGATACCTGCACCCACCATATAGCGTTTTTCAGAGTCTAAAAGCTGCAAGGGATTTTCTTTGTGATCCTCATAATCCTTTCTAAAGACGAAATACACCAAATGCTGCTGATCGTCAATGATGGGCAGACAATTCAGCTTATGCTCCCAGATAATATCATTAGCCTCTTTAAGACTGGTATTTGTTGTGCTGACGATGAGCTTTGAAAAGGGTGTCATGAATTCTTTAATTTTCCTATCTAAAGAATCGCGGCTCATTCGATAGTCTCTGCTGGTAACAATGCCTACTAATTTAGAGCTAAGCGTTCCATCCTCTGTAATAGCAATGGTGGCATGTCCTAATTTTGATTTTAATTCTACAACATCTTTTAAAGTTTGCTCTGGTGAAAGATTGGCATTACTAACCACGAAGCCGGCTTTGAAATTCTTTACTCTGCTTACCATTTCTGCCTGTTCTTCAATGGGCTGAGAACCAAAAATAAAGGATAAGCCTCCGCATTTAGAAAGAGCAATAGCTAAATTGTCATCGGATACAGACTGCATGATTGCAGAAACAAAAGGGATATTGATTTCAATTGGGGGCTCTTCGCCTTTTTTGAATTTTACAATAGGTGTTTTTAAACTCACTTTGCTGGGTATACAATCTTTTCTTGTAAGATTAGGTACAAGAAGATATTCGCTAAAAGTTCGAGAAACTTCCTTATAATAGAATGCCATTGTTATGTTGCCGCCTTCCTATATAAATTTTGACTATTGTATCAAAGTTAATAGATGGTGTCAACTTCCAAAATGTTTTATTTACAGGAGTTCTGGTTTCTACAGAGAAATACAATAAAATTTTTTTATAGATTAGTTATTTTAAAGAAGCAGAGTTCACTTGAACTCTGCTTTTTTAAAACCAGATTGAATATGTAGCGTAAGATAAAAGCACATAAATTCTTCATAGTATCTTCACAAGATCTTCATATTTTCTTTGTATACTAGCAATATAAGAGGATATAAGGAGAGTGTTGATTATGGTTATGACGCATTATATGGAATTGCTGGCTGTCAACCAGCCATGGAATTTAATTATGTATATGGTGATTCCTGTAGCCTTGGCAGAAGCACTTGTTGCAACTGAATTCTTTACAGTTTTTCTTCGAGGATCTAATGCTGGCGGCTGGAAGACAGCCAATAGGGCAATTGGCATCTTCCTGGGGTTCTACTTCCTGGGCGTTTTTCTTAATTTAATAGTCACAGTTATTCCGACAATCCAATGGCGTGGCATTGCTGATATACTTGCGGTAGGTTCGTACCTTAGCGGTGTAATTCCACTATTCAGCATTGCATTATTGGAACTTGGCGTAATCGGCAAGGGAAAATCGGAAGATGAAAAAATGAAACTTCATTTCATTCTTCTAACCGTATTCCTTGTTGTTGCTCACGTAGCTATGATTTTCGGGATGGTGGATCCGACGATTATGGGATGGGATCCTAATGCTGTTGGTGGGAATACGCCACCTATGCAGCATAAACATCCGTAAAAAGAGTGAGAGTATATTGAATCAGCAGGAGGTAGACAATGAAAAAGAAAATGTTAATTCTAACAGCCTTAGCAGCATTAATTGCGGTGCCGGTTTTTGCAGCTGCTACTGATCAGGCTCAAGAGCAGTGTGGGCCGATAAATGGAAGCCATCAGCAGATGATACAGCAAGCTGTGCAAAGTGGTACTATTTCTAGCAATGAGGCTGCTGCCTTAAATGAAAGCATGGAAAAGGTGGCTCCTATTATGGAGAAAATCAGAAAAAATCATGGAATGATGCAAAGCAACGGCATTGGCATGATGGAAAGCTGTAAATAGAGAATTGAAAAAATCCCTGCCAAATTCAAGAAGGAAGATGGCAGGGATTTTTCTATCCCGATAATAAGTAAGTCCCTTATGTCTATCATAGCTCAAAATTACCGCTAGATTCGGGCTGGAAAAGGATCTTGTCCACCTTGAGCCTTAAGATACCGTTGGGAATTTTCCAATCCAGTGTGTCTCCTACTCGATAACCTAAGATTGCTGTCCCAATAGGCGCCAGTATTGAAATTTTATCTTCGGCTATATTGGCTTCATCTGGATATACCAAGGTATAGATTAATTCTTCATCATTATCCAAATCTTTTAATACCACTTGTGAGCGCATTGTGATGACATCGGCTGGAATGTCCTCCGGCTTTGTTATAACAGCTCGTTCCAGCTCATGGTTCAGGTCATCCAGATACGCTTTATCACCTGGCTGAAATTCCTCTGCCAATACAATTAGCCGTTGTAATTTCTTCTTATCCGAATTAGTAATAAAAATTTCTTTTGAAATGATCAGCAGCTCCTTTATAATTGAACTTACAGAATAAATTGATAATTTTTCATGGAGAAGACTTGATTTAGAGGAAGTATTCCCTCATCGGCAGTCGTAGCGCCTGGATAAATATACAGCGACTATCGTTATTGTGATAGCCGCTAATCAAGTATGCTTATAAAGTGGTTAAAAAACCTATACCTTATTGTTACATATTTCGTGCAATAAGTAAAGTGCTATGGAGCTAACACGAATAATGAATGTGAAATTATAGGAGTGACTTTATAATAAATGTAATATAAATAGAAACAATGGATGGTAAGAGGAGGAAAGACATGGAACTAAAGAAAGAGGATAAGCCTTTAGCAGATTCACTTATTGAAAAGCTAGATCTTGTAAACCGAGCAGAATCTTGTTCTATTACTTTACAGAAATTAATATATCATTTGGAAGCTATGCGTATTGCTGAGTATTTGGAAATGTTAGAGAATCCTAAAAAGATCATTATAAATAACTTTCTCGCAGGTATTGCACGAGGGTTAGGTATGGCGGTAGGAGCCAGTGTAATTTTTGCTATTGCAATTGATATGCTGAGACGGTTTGTAATGTTTAATATGTTTGGACTAGGAAGCTTTATGGCAGAATTCATGAAAATAATTGATGCTCAAAAGTGAGCTTATTAGAGTTGTGCAGTTTGTATGGGCGAAAAGATTATGCTAATGTGGATTTTCCTTTCAGCCAAGTAACGAATTGCCGGCCTTTTGCGGTTAGACAGCTTCCTCGTCTGCCGACTTGTGAATCAACTAGAGCGAGCTCGCTAAAGATTGATAAGAAGCGTCTAATTTCACTTTCTGTAATATTCATGGCATAAGCAGCACATCTTGCTTCGATCCATTTCCTTCCGGCCCCTAGAGGGCAGTTCTCAAGGACCGAAAGCACTAAATGAACTTTTTCTTTGTCACAATGAGTGGAAATATAACGAGATTCAGGATCGAAGTTCGTAACGCTGCTTGTTATATAGGCAGGAAGATTATGAATATCAACCATTTGTACTGGCATACAGGATAGATAGGCCGCTGTATTAATCAACTCTCTGACATTGCCGAACCAGTTGTATTTTAATAGTTCCCACTCTGCCTCTTGTGTAAGAGTAATTTTTTGATTGTGATATTTACTCATAAAAAAATGTAATAATGGTATAATATCTTCTGGTCGCTCCCGTAATGGGGGAATCATGATAGGAAGAACGTTTAGGCGGTAAAATAAATCTTGTCGAAAAAGTCCTTTTTGTATTTCTGCCTGCAAGTCTTTATTGGTTGCTGCAATTACTCGAAGATCTACATCGATAACCTTAGGAGAGCCGACGCGCATAATTTGTCGTTCCTGAAGTACTCTGAGTAAGCGTACCTGAACAGACAGGGGCATGTCTCCAACCTCGTCTAAAAAAATAGTGCCGTTATTTGCCTGCTCAAACAAACCAGGTTTTCCTTCTTTAATGGCACCTGTAAAGGAACCGGCTTCATATCCAAAAAGCTCGCTTTCTAATAAATTCTCAGGAAAAGAAGCACAGTTAATGGCAATGAAAGGATACATGGATCGAGGGGAGGCTGCATGGATGGAATGAGCGATTAACTCTTTCCCTGTTCCACTTTCTCCAGTAATCAGTACAGTATGATTTTTAGGAGAAAGCAGCTTAGCAAAATTGATACATTCTTTCATCTTAGGAGACTTCGTTTGTATATTTTCAAAGGTATAGCGGGTTACCAGGCCACTATCACGTAACTTTTTGGAGAGACTCTTTTCCAAGTTGCGTATATAAGTTACTTCTTGAAAATTGTAATAAATTCCCGCGGGTTCACCGAAATATTCAATTTTACTGCTGCTGACTAATAAAGATCGGTCATTAAATTGGATTAGTTCATCAATTGTGCTAAGGTCCGAACACTGTAGATACTCATTAGGAATGACATCAGAGATTGATTTTCCAATGATATTTTCTGTGATATCAAATAGCTGACTGAATTTTTTATTGTGCAATAAAATGAAATGATCTTTGTCTGTCAGTAAGATCGCATCATGAGAAAGGTTAACAACCTTATCAAGCTGCATGTTTTTCATAAAAAGTTCTTTATAGCGACTCTTAATCCCTGTATCCATCGTGACGATTGTATCCGAGTATTTGATGAGGCGTTTGCTTGTTTCTGGCGTATCCAAATTGAAAAAATTCAATAGCGATAAAAAGGTAGAAATATCGATGTAGCGGTGGCCTACATCGATTATTTTTTTTATGTAGGGTGGAACTGCATTTGCTTCCCCTAAAGTAATTGCAATGTTGATCCCGTGATAATCTTGCTTGGGATCCCAGGCAATTAGGTTTAGATGTGTAATGCCGAGTTGATATAAAAAGGTAATTGCCTCTGTAGTGGTTTCAGGTAAATCATTCACGACTAAAACATTTGTGCCTTTCGGAATTGCAGTAATTTTGTAGATTTCCCGATTGGGGAGAGTACGGCGGAGGAGAATGATACGACTGGTGTCAGAAATGTAATGCTGAGCCTCTATGGCATGACTCTGTGCAGTGACAACCACGACATCATCGGTGATGATGTCGTGGCGTTTTAGATTCGATAAATAATAGCTGCGGATGAGTATGTGGTCTGAAAAAACTTTTTCCAGGTTGTTTTGAATAAATCCGCTAAGATTGGAAGGAGACAAAGTAAGAATGCCAATAGTTTTCATTTCATTACTCCTCTTTCGGCTTATCGACTACTTTGGTGTAAGTCTTTTTTTACATAGAAAATCAGTAGAGCAAATAAGACTGAACTTGACTCAATTTATTTTTATTTTATCATGATGGTAAGTTTTTGTAATTAAAATTACGTAAAGACGGTGCCGATATGCAATATAGGCAGGTCTAGTAGTAGAGAGTAGTATTTAGATTCATATGGGATGCTAAATAGGATGAAATTATTCCTATTTAACCTATTTATAGGTGTCCGGCACGAAGTATATAGCGAGAAAATATTGTGTGAGCAGGCAGTAACTTTTAGAAAGCAGCTCTCAAAGGCATGAATGTACACGATTCCTGACTGGTAGGTTATAAGACTTTTATCTATTCTGCGCTTTTTTTTTGCTTAGAAAGCTTTTGGCATAATCTTTGCAATACAGTAGTAAGTGAATCTAATACATATTTATAGGAGGAATAGTATGTCCGAGAATCAAAGTAAGATTACGCCGTTTGATCCCCCGATGTCCCCTAGTAAAGAATACCAGGAAATAAACGCATATGTGGTATTCTGGGGGTTGTTCTACGCTGCTGTTTTTGCTTTGGCAGTTGGTTATTTGTGTTTGAAAATAGGGCAAACTGTAGATGCATTTGCTCCTGTTTCCGTCATGGCCATGGGAATGGCAGTTATGCTAAAACGGAAAAATTCTTTTCCGGAAAATGTTCATATTCAGGCTATCGCCAGCGCGGGTACCAATGGGATTGGCGGAGCTATGTTTATCCTACCGGCTTTTTATATTCTAGGAAATAACAGCCTCAGCTATTTTCAGATGGCAGTGCCCATTATTCTGGGAAGCTTGCTTGGTGTTCTAATTGCTGCCATATTCCGGCGTTATTTTTGTGAAGAAATGCATCACGTATATCCCTTTCCTCAAGGCAGGGCAGCTGCAGGCGTCTTGACTTCTGGTGAAGGAAGCAAAGCCAAACTTATGATATTCAGCGGTGCCATTGCTCTCATTTATGACTTTATCCTTAGTAGTCTGGGCTGGTGGCAGGAAGTAATCTCCAGTACTGCTTTCAGCTGGGGACAGCAATTGGCGGATAAAGCGAAGCTGACTTTTAGCTTAGACAACGAATCCGCTCTTCTGGGAATTGGATTTTTCA
>CAMKSY010000080.1 GCA_946415545.1 uncultured Pelosinus sp.
GTACAAAACCTGCAGCAAACAAATGATCTCTTACATTTTTTCCGACAGGAGTATCTTCATAGGAAGGAATAGTCTTATTACCAACACCTTGGGTATAAATCACAGAGACGGAAGGTATGGTAAAGGTCAGATCATTGACGGCTCTTGTCAGCATGAGCATTCCTAACTGATCTGCACCGGGAAAAGAAGAGTATTTACTGGCAGATAAATCGGCTGTTTCTTTTCCTAACCATCTGGATTCCTGATGAGATCTTGACAGCGGAGAGCAATCATCACGACCGATTAGCAAATAATTAAAAATATTTTGTTTTGCTGCAGAAACAAGCTGTAAATTTGCTTTAAAGTTCTTTTCCCTCCTATTTACCCAATCTTCCATAATATCTTTCGGTACCTGTGCATTTAATGTCTCTAATTCTTTCTTTTCTTTTTTACTTAACTTCTCCATTTCACTTTTATCTTGAAGAGCGTGAATACGGAAAATCGCTGGTCCATAGGTCTCATAATATGCTGGTTCTACCCCACCGCTGGATGCATGGGGACTGCGCATAATCGTACTAAATACATATAGTCGTACAGAAGGATTCAGTTCCTTTAGTTTCTGAAAATTTGCCACTCTTTCCAGCAGTACTTCTTCATTTATTTCATGAGTTCTAGAAGCAACCAAGCCGCCATAGATCAGTGCATCAGCTGATACTACCACCCCATCTGCTTCTTTCGCATGGGCAAAAACCCATTCCCATAGTTGGTCAGGATTTGCACTTTTAGTTCTGGCAGCAAGAGCCTCTTCCGGTGGAACTAGAATATCAAATCCACCCTTTTTTACAGTATCAACTACGTATTCATAACTTACAGGGCGATTGTCAAAGGGGACATACATAAGAGTCTGAGCATATCCCGGCACATGGATTAAGAATAGCAGGAAAAAAAATGCTGCTACAATACCTTTTTTATTTTTCATGTTCATCCATCCTTTCTTTTGCAAAAATAGCTGTTAATGCTTGTTCTTTCGCTGGAGCAGTTAAATAGTTGTACCTCATTACCTCAATGTTCATATCAGCAATATCTGCCGGCGCATCCACAAAGGAAATATTGTTTTGAGTAAACCGCACATAATTCGAGGTAAACTCGCCAAAACACACATTGATCGGATTATGATATGCAGCAATCTCTTTTAATTCCGTTCTTAGCGCCTGGGTACAGTAGTAATTTCCAAGAATATAGGGATACGAAATTAGGGCCAGATTGATCACAGCCGCTCCTGCTAAAATCCCTCCAAGATAACGAATTGCTTTTTTGTGATTGGACCAGGCAATGAGTGCAAGGCAAATGCAGGCGAACCAGATTTGCGGCACATATCGTGCCCACCAAGATTCTGGATTGATGAGTGCTGAGATCATAATACTCGCAACCAAGCCGACTCCATAAACTGTATCCTTCTTAGGAGACCAGAATAGAAATAGCAAGATAAGACCACTAATCACCAGCATACCGCTAAACCAAGGACCAAATCCTCCAATTCGAATGTCCGCGCCATAAATGAAAGGTCTAAGCTCTTGTGGCGTAACACGAAAGGGAGGCTTTACCACAGGTTCTTCCATATCGAACTGATTCGTAGCCATAGAGAAATTAGCAACGTATAGTTTCTTTATTCCACTCATTTGTAAAAAACCCTTTGGGGAATTGCTGGTCATAATATCCATCGACTTTGATCCTGCACCATATAAGGGATAAAAAGGATGTCCATAGAACAGGCTATTCGTTATATATGGGTTATAGCCCAGAAGACAAATCCCCACAATGAAAGCAGTAATTGCTGTTTTCCCAAGGTTCCAATAACTTTCTCGTTTCTCTAGCAGCCATAGCCACCCGCCTAGCAGCCCTATACAGGCAACGGCATATACGATACCGGTAAATTTTACATTGACCAACAAAGCAATGCTCATGATAAAACCAGCTAAAACAAATCTATCATACTGCCTGATCATTTGGTAAGACAAGGCCAGTAAACATAATAATAAAGATGCCAGTTGTCCATCGATGTAAAAACTTAGGGATTGATAAATGCTTACGGGATTAAGAGCCAACAGCAAACTAAAGAATACAGCTTGCTTGCCACTGTATCTCTGGCTATTTTGCAACGCAGAAAATGTTACTAGAGCAGATGCTGCGATTAATAGAAAATTAAAGGCTTTGCTCTGTTCGATTTGTCCTGTTACCGTATATAAGACCGCTTCATAAATCCATGGCCCTTTTGCATAGTGATTGAGTAACATGGCAGACTGGGACTGCTCTTTTGTCAAATACTGCTGAAAGGGATTCCAATGATTGACCAGCTGTAAGACGGCTTCTTGATGATATACCTGCCCATCATAGGATATATCATAAAACATACCACTGATCAGAATAAAAAAGTACATTAGCAATACAGATAGGCTCCCTATACTAAGGAACCATTTCCATTGGTTTTCTATTTTATAAAACTTCCCAGCGCTAAAAATAAAGAGAAAACTGCCAGCAGCTGACAGCCATAAATGAATCGGTAATAAAGGTACGCCTATTCCAAATCCAATAGCGGACAGCGTTAAAATTAAAAACATAAAGGACAATAAGGTTAGCCCCAATATAAAAGAAAAGCTTCCTATCATATATTTCCTCCCAATCGAATCTGTTACATACGATAAAAAACAAAAGCCAATAAGAACCCTACTATAAGCCCCCCCAATACTTCAACGGGAGTATGCCCCTGCCGCTCTCTTAATGGTTTTGTAATTTGATGAGGACCTATATGCTGATTGATCATCGCAGCCTGTTTTCCTAATGCACGCCTGATCCCCATTGCATCAAACATGGTAATCATAAGCACTGCCACGCCTAAACTGAACATTGGCTGATTGATTCCTTCTGATAAGCCGATAAAAAAAACAGTACTGCTAATGACAGTTGTATGAGTGCTTGGAAATCCTCCATTACCAATCAAAGCAACAGCCTCTCTGCGAAAACGTATATAATTTACGATAAATTTGACTGTACCTGCTGCGAACCAAGCAATAACAGGTATTAGGGCATATTTATACTCCAATGTAACATCCTCCTAGGATCTGGCTACTAAGGTAATACCAGCTATAATAAAGAACATTCCGCTCATCCTCAGCCAGTTGATGGGTTCATGAAAAATAAAATAGGAGGCAATAAACACTAGAATATAGCCTAAGCTTACCATAGGATAAGCATAGCTAAGTTCTACTTTTTTCAAAGCCATAATCCATAGAATTGTGCTGATACCATACAAAAATAATCCCAGCACTATCGGCCATTTTATTTTTTCTATTATTGTAACACCAGGATTTTCAACCATTTGCATGGCACCTAATTTAAAAGCAATCTGACCTACTGCACCAATGGCTACCGAGATGATAATTAATAGTAAATCTTTCATCTTCATCTTACCTCACTACTTAATTTCATTAGAATCTCTATTCAAAGTAATATAAAATAGTCACAACCATAGCTGCAAATAATAAAACCGTTCCTAAAATATGACGATCTTCTACCAGTACCTTTTCAGGCCTTCCACCTTGTCCCTCAATATGAATTAAATATAGATAACGAAAAATCCCATACATTACAAGAGGGATGGTCCACATTAGATGAATGGTATGACCTGATGTAAAGGTAAATAAAGAATAGCTCATAATCGCTGCTGTAGTAACAATACTATTTAACTGATCCAATAATGCAGGAGAATATTGTTCTAATACCTTACGATGATCCCCTTTATGATGACTAAGTAAATATAGTTCATGCCTGCGTTTACTGATGGCTAAAAACAAAGCCAATAGCATGGTACAAATTAAAAACCAAGGAGTAAAAGACACATTAATAGCTAATCCTCCCCCTATGGCCCGTAAAACAAAACCAAAGGCAATCACCATAATATCAATAATCACAATTTTTTTCAACTTCAACGAATATGCCACATTCACCATAAAATATCCGAGAAGCAGCAAGCTAAGCCAAGGCTCTGCTATAAATGCAGCTATAAGTGAACCGCATAATAAAACACTTCCAAATACTAATGCACCCAGCGGATGCAATCTTCCAGAAGCAATGGGGCGATTGCATTTCTCGGGATGTCTGCTGTCAGCTTCTCGATCGATATAATCATTTATGATATAAACGCAGCCTGAAGTGGTACAAAACAAAATAAAAGCAACAACTGATTGTATTAGCATATCCATAGATATGGTTTTAATAGAAAAAATCAACGCAGCAAACACTAACAAATTTTTTGTCCACTGTTTTGGGCGCAATACCATTAGATAGGGCAAAACCTTGTCCCCATCGTTTCCTTTCTTTATCATTGTCTGCTCCAAAAGGCTCATTTATAAAACGCCCCATCATATATCTTCTCTACGATACCTGGAATGTCCCCTGCCGGATCATTAGATAAACTACCTGTTACTTTACTTGCTAAATAACTCACATCTGCTTTTGTTAAGGAAAAATCCGCCAGACTAGGATTTATATTTATACTTTGCCTATATTGGCGATAAACATTCATAAATTCCCTCTTATTAGAGCATTTGGTACCAGATAATGCTTCTCCAATATGATTGAACTTCTCTTTAGAAATCTCATAAGTCAAATCCAGCCAACTTTCAAAGAGAGCCATTAATCCACTGCCATGACTGCTGTTGGTTTTTACACCAATTGGATACTGTAAACGGTGAGGCAGGCACGTACTGGAGTTAGCTAAATTGAATCCCATCAGCATACTGGCATACATCATATAGGTACGTGCAGTACCATTTTGACCATCTGCTAAGACCTGAGGCAAATATTGCCCTACTAATTGTATTGCTTTTAGAGAATTGCTGCCAACTAAAGGACTTAGCCCGCTTTTTGATATATACGTCTCTACACCATGAGCAAATACATCAAAGCCTGTCTCAACTGTGGTTTCAGATGATAAGGACAATGTCAATTGTGGGTCAACAATAGCAATGGCAGGAAAGAAACCATTATGACGAAAACTCGTCTTCGTACCAGTGCTTTCATCGGTTAAAATTGACGCCCAATTGGTTTCAGATCCTGTACCTGCCGTTGTCGGGATCGCTACAAGAGGAATGTCCACATGCGTAATCGGTAAATGGCCTAATAGATAAGGCTCCACTTTTTCTCCTGTGGATAAACCAAGGAGAATTCCCTTCCCAGCATCAATGGCACTGCCGCCGCCCAAAGCAACTACAACCTCAGGCTGCCAACCAGCAAATTTCTCAACGCAAGCATTGACTTCGCTAGCCAAAGGGTTGGCACTAATTCCTTCATATACCATAGTTGCAATGCCCAGACCAGCAAGGCCATCTACTAATCGCTTGGTGAAACCATATTTCTTCATCGCGTATTTCCCTGTAACAATTAGAACCTTTTTGCCAAGGGTTTTAATATAATCGGGAGCTTTCTCAAACTCACCACAACCAAAGAATATCTTAGTTGGCATATAATAAGTAAAATGCATGGCATTCAGCTCCTATTTATTTATTAACTCATTCATTACTATACTAAAAATATCGTATAGTGAAAAGTAAAAAGTTTCAGTTGCACAAGAGAAAAGGCTTAATATGTACTTTTTTCAAAAAAAACTCTGGTAAAATAGCGTACGCTATTTTACCAGAGTTTAGGTATATTAATTATATATTGGCAAGCAGCTGCTGCAATACTTTGTATTTGGCACCATTATAAATTTGGTCAAAATCTACAATGTACCACTCACCATTTATTTTTTCCAGACCCACTGGCTTAACACTCATTTTAAAAGTGTTTTGCTCCTGAATGGTTACCACAACTGCTGCATAATTACTTTCTTGTGCAACCTGTTTAATAGATACAATATTGGTATTCTTAATTTCTTGAATTCCCGATTGTCCCTTTATAAACTTCAATACTGTTTTAGGATCATTCTTAGAAGCGTTTGATACATATAACCCAGCCTCTGACATACGGTTGTTCTTAGCTGCATCAAAGAAAGTGCTTACCGTTTCTGTTGTACTCAATCCAGCTACCCGTTTAACTCCTGATGAACCACCACAACCTGCTACTAGTATCACAAGAACTAACATACTAATGGTCAATAGTACTCTTACATTTTTCTTAAGCATTCCTTATTCTCCTTCTGTATAAACTAACATAAACTAGTTATGTATACTTGCATCTTATCATAAAAATAGATTCTCGTCAGCCTTATTACAGCTTCCTTTTTATGGTTTCCAAAGTACTAGGAAAATGATCTACTGTCAAGAAGGAGGATCTCTATAATAAGTACCCGACTTTTGGCTTATCTATATCTATGCTCCCTAATGTTACGCAATTCTCTTTCATGACGCTGATTCTCATGATTTTGCCGTTCACGCCATTGCTTTCTCGTCTCATGAGGTCGACGTTTCATTTCTCTTTCGTGCCGTTCATTCTCAAGACGTTCTTGTCTCTGCCTTTCTCTGTCCCAGCGTTCACGTTCATGCTTATTATGACTTTGATCATGTCTGTCATATCCTAGCTGCATAGGAGTAGGGTTATTCTGTAATGGCGAAGCCTCTATTATCGAAGCACCAAAACCAACTTGCATGATACCAGCCATAGTATATATAGCTACTTTCTTAACAATTCCGTTCACGGGGTTTTCCTCCTCGCTATTTGTATGCTTTAATTATTGGTTAATATGTACAGTAATGCAATTCCACCAAGCGTCCTCATGACTTCTTCATGATGATCTTTTTCCCTTTCCTGCCGTTCTTTCCACTGCCATTCTTCTTCATGATCTCGTCGTTCCATTTCTCTTTCATGACGCTTTCTTTCTTCGTCTATTTTACGGTCCCGCTGATCTCGATCATTCCAATGCTGCTTGTGGCTTCGCTGTTCATGTTTAGGTGACGCTTCAATTACTGACACCCCTATCCCCAGCTGTATGATCCCGATTAGTGAGTAAATGATTCCTTTTTTAACAAAGCTTTTCATGAAAACCCCTCCTTCATTTGATGATCTTATTATAATCTGGAAATGTGACAAAAATATGACTGACCAGTGATATTTTTCATTTTTTATTTTTCTGATCATCTGAAAGCTTGTTAATCCTCATTAAACTAATTGCTAGATTATCTTCTTGCAGCTACATTTCACCAAGTCGAGGCTTATTTTTCACATAAAAAAGCATCCCTAAGGATGCTTTTTTATGTGAAAAATAATTTAGCTGAGCTTAATTTTCATTTCAGAATAATCTTCAAACTGATCGACAAGACCCTTAAGAGCTTCTTCAACATTTTCAAGATTTACCGTTGAAGGATTCGTTGGATTACCTAGATGAATATCAAATCCAAATATTTGTTTATTATCAGCATGATAGACTTTATTATTGTTGATATTGATATTAGATATTACTTTATTTTGAAATAATCTATGAGCTATTTCTTTAAATAATTCCATATTCGTATTAACAGGATCTTTTGTAACCAGTTCAATCGTAAATATTTTGTATGTTTCATCACATGCGGTACACATTTATTAACACATCCTTACATTCTTTCTTGTATACTTCGCTAAAGTACGATATGAATCCTCTACGATTCCTATCCATTTCAACAATAGGAACATGCAGCTGAGTTTAATAAAAAATAAAACCTACTGAGCAGGGAATATAAAGAATCTATCCAAGCTCATTCTATCTTTTAAATGAATCACTCTTATGTCTCAGGAATCATATTATGTATAAGATATATTTCCATGCTACTCATGTAAGGCAGGAGGCGATACTTATGGATGATCGGAATTGGAAAGACCCTGAAATTGAGGATTGGGAAGAAGACCCTGAATCTCGGGCAAAAGCATATCATTCAACAATTGGAGCTGGGTTTGGTGTAGGCTGCCCCCCTCGTTACACTTGCCCGCCTAGATTTTGCTGGCCACGACAGGGCTGTTGGCCTCGGCAGGGCTGCTGGCCGCGACAAAGCTGCTGGCCACGACAAAGCTGCTGGCCGCGACAAAGCTGCTGGCCACAGCAAGGTTGCTGGCCACAGCAAGGCTGCTGGCCGCAGCAAGGCTGCTGGCCACGGCAAGGCTGTTGGCCGCAGCAAGGCTGCTGGCCGCGGCAAGGCTGTTAACATCAATAATGACATACTAAAAAGAGCCAGGGATTCGAAACCTTACGAATCCCTGGCCCTTATTATGTCATAATCACACTTTATAATGCTAATTAGCTGAATCTGTGTCCTTATGTTTTGCTACTGTCAGTATGCTATACCAATTGCACTTTGTATTCTCTCAGCCAAGTATCTACTTGAATCAGATAAGCAAATAACTGAACGCTGGTCATAAGCTGCCCAAACCAAGGTATATTTGATATTTCCGCATTAGGCTGAGCCATTGCTCGAACTTTATCCACATCCACAATCCTTCGCAATGGCGAAGAAGTATCGTCTAAAATTTGTAGGACCCATTGGCGTACAGCATTCAAATAAGAAGGATTATGTGTTTTTGGATAAGGACTCTTGCGTCTCCACAGAACATCTTCAGGTAAAATACCTACCAATGCCTGCCTTAAAAGACCTTTTTCTCTGTCATGGAAATTTTTCATATGCCATGGAACGTTCCATACATATTCAACGAGTCTATGATCACAATATGGCACTCGGACTTCCAAGCCCGAAGCCATACTCATACGATCTTTACGATCAAGTAATGTAGGCATCCAACGAGTTAGACTTAAGTAAAATATTTCTCGCATACGCGCATCCTTTGCATCCTCGCCAGGCAATCGGGGCACTTCAGCTAATGCTTCGTGATAGCGTTCCTGTAAATAATCATGAGCCCTTGTTGCTGATTTCATTTCAGGAGACAGCCATTGCATACGAGCATCTAGATTGGGCGACCATGGGAAACAGGAGGCATTAATCATATCTTCCCGATAAAACCAAGGATAGCCCCCAAATACTTCATCAGCACATTCACCAGATAAGGCAACGGTGGCACCTTTTTTTATTTCACGGCAAAATAGATATAAGGAGGTATCTACATCAGCCATACCCGGTAAATCCCTTGAAATCGTGGCCTGAGGCAGACTTCCTGCTAATTCAGGCGTATCTAGTATAATATTATGATGGCGAGTATCAAAGAATTCAGAAACACGCTGTACCCAAGGAGCATCTGCATTAGGCTGGAAGCTGTTCGCTTTAAAATATTGTGCATTATCAAGATAGTCTACAGAATAGGTGTGAAGATCTCCTAGTCCTTTCTGGCGATATGTATTGCATGCCAGAGCTGTTAATGCACTAGAGTCAAGTCCGCCTGAGAGTAAAGTACAAACGGGAACATCAGCAACTAATTGACGTTTTACAATATCCTGCAACAATTCTCGTACAGTGCCCGCGGTAGTATCAAAATCATCTGGATGAGGCATACTTTCCAGCGCCCAGTATTGACAAAGATACATGTTCTTTTCGCTATACAGCATGCTGTGCCCAGGTCGCAGTTCTGCTATATTACGAAATACACCATGCCCTGGTGTTCGGGCAGGCCCGATAATAAGAACTTCTGCCAGGCCTTCACTATCAATCTCAGGCTTAACTTCCGGATGGGCTAACAATGCCTTCAGCTCTGAGCCAAAGATAAATTTACTGCCTTGTCTTGTATAAAATAAAGGTTTGACACCAATACGGTCACGGGCAAGAAATAAAGTCTGCTCTGCTTCATCCCATATACCAAAAGCAAAAATGCCGTTAAATCTTTCTACACAAGAAGGACCCCATTCTATATATGCTGTTAACAAGACTTCCGTATCACAATTGGTACGAAAGATATATCCTAGGGACTCTAAGGCTTGCCTTAATTCAGGCGTATTATACAATTCTCCATTATACGTTATTGCATAGCGTCGCTGCCCTCTATCTCGAATCATGGGCTGTGCTCCATTCTCTGGATCGACTACACTAAGACGTCGATGACCAAATGCTGCATGTTTTGTTAAATACATACCTGAAGCATCAGGTCCACGAGCTGTCAGCGTTTCCATCATGTTGGCCATAATATGACCCTCATTTTCAAGGTTTCTCTCCCAATCTATCCATCCTACAATCCCACACATACATTATCCATCTCCTTTGAGAAAATAAAGCACCTTCGCTATATGTCGACCACAAGATAATATATGAATTAAACTAGAAATATGACACGGAAAAATAATAATTGTGATAGTAATCACAGAAATAGGATAAATTAACCTGTAGAATGAAGCTAAGGATAATAAATGAATTGGAGGATTACACATCATGGAAAAGAAATTTATAAAGAATATCGAATTCAGCAAGGCATTAGAAATGGTAAATCTTGTAGAATATCAGGATGGCCGCGTCGTCAGCCTTACCTTGGTACAAAATGATACGCTAACCTTGACATTGTTTGCCTTCGCTAAAGGCGAGGCGGTAAGCACTCATTCTGCGCCTGGAGATGCTATGGTATATATTTTGGATGGTGAAGCTTCCATTACCGTTGGAGAAAACAAGTTTATTGCGACTAAGGGTCAAACTTTGGTCATGCCTTCCAATATTCCCCATGGTTTAGATGCTACCGAAAATTTCAAAATGATGCTTATTTTAGTAAAAGGATAAATAACCATTTTTTGTATTCTGTCATTGCGAGCAGAGAGAAGCAATCTCCAGGCAAGCAGGAGATTGCTTCTCTAGCGCGCAAATTTTTTTCTGTGCTCTCTGCGTTTAACTTCTCATTGCCTTTTTATCCCTAATTGATTACACTTGTTATATTAGAGGTCACACCTTCAGTCTTTTATAAGGAGATTCTTATGCTGCCTGATCCTATTATTAAATATCGTCTTGAAGAATTGGATTTTGCTCGCGGTTTGGCAATACTACTAATGATACTCTTCCATCTTATTGTCGATCTAAAAGATCTGTATGATTATAATCTAGATTATCTGGGAGGATTTTGGTACTGGGAAGGAAAATTATCGGCTATCATATTTATCTTCCTTTGCGGTTTGAGCAGTACCCTCAGCCGAAACAGTGTGCGTCACGGCATACACATTTTTATCTGGGCGCTCTTACTAACGTCTATTACCTATTTTTATAATCCAGATTTTTATATTCGCTTTGGCATCTTGCATTTTCTTGGGATCAGTTTAATTTCATCACCTCTTATCAATTCTTTGCATAGTAGATGGTTACAATTGTTAATCATTGCTTCATTTATTATGGGTCTGGTTGTTAGTAGAAGCTACACAGCTTCCCCATACCTCTTCCCTTTGGGTATGCAGACTCGTAGTTTTACATCGTTGGATTATTATCCTATATTTCCTTGGTATGGTATTTTTGTCATCGGAATTCTAATTGGCAATCTATTTTATAAATCCAAACAGCCTTATATTACTATACCTCTTCCTAAAGTAATTACTTGGCTAGGACAACGTTCTTTAGCTGTCTATTTACTCCATCAGCCAATACTATTGGCGATTTTATTCCTTCTACATAAAAAGTAAGAGATGAAGATTGCTTACATGCAACTCTTCATCTCTACTTTTATTTAAGTGCTTTTTGTAAGTTTACTAAGTTTTCACCCATAATAGTTAGATAGTTTTTGCCATCTTTCATCTCTTGTTCTGTTAGGCTTTCAATCGGATTCAACACCAGTAATTCCGCTCCTGTTTCCTTAGCAAGAGTCTGCGCCAATTTAGGACTTGTTACGGTTTCAAAGAATATATATTTTACTTTATGTTCACGGCAAAACTCGGTAATCTTTGCCATTCGATCTGGTGTAGGTTCTGCATCAGGAGAAAGCCCCATGATACCTAACTGTTCAAATCCATAACGATTTGCCAGATAACCAAAAGCTTTATGGCTCGTAACAATTTCTTTACGAGTAATTTCAGCCAAAGCCTTTTTATATTGCTCATCAAGTTCAGCTAACTTTTTATTGTATGTTTCTGCATTTTGCTTGTAGTAGTCAGCATTTTTTTCATCAACAGCAGCCAATGCTTGCTCAATCGTTCGAATCTCTTGCTGAGCTGCTATTGGATCCAGCCATGCATGAGGATCAAATTTATGTTCATCATGGGAATCCCCGTGCTCATGACCATGCTCCTCCTCTTCTTCTGCATGTTTTGCTTCTAGCTTCTTAACATCTTTACTTACTTCTACAGGAAGAGCATCCCCTAATACATCTTTATGTAACAATTTTTCAACTGGCTCAAAATCAGCTCCATGATAAGCGAAAATTTTAGCATTCTTTATTTGTATGATGTCTTTCGCCGTTGGTTCCCAGTCATGTGGTTCTGCCCCTGGAGGTATCAGCATGACCACATCTACCTTGTCGCCGCCTACCTGTTTCACAAATTCATACACCGGATACATAGTGGTAACTATCTTTATTTTTTTAACTTCTGGCTCTGCTGGCTTTGCAGCATTACTACCACATCCCACTACTAAAAGTAAAACCAAAAGGCACATGCTAACGCTTACAAATCTTCTCCACTTTTTTATCATCTACGATCCCCTCTTAATAATAATATTCTTATCTAATAAATAATACCATATAATAACATCCTTGTCTATCTTTGATAAACATTATTTCTTTTCTATGTTTTATCTTTTTTTTTACGCTTCACGAGTATATAATAGAGATGTTGTGTAACATTATATCTTTTCATTAGAGATAATTGTATCCTACGAATAGGAGGATTCTTATATGCAAATTATTAAAGATCTTATTGAAAAACATTATGATTCTATTGTTTCCTTACGGCGTCATTTTCACACCTATCCTGAGCTCAGTGCTCAAGAACATAATACACAACAAAGAGTTCTGGAAGAATTAGCAGTCTTAGGACTTACGCCGCGCAAGATTGCTGGAACAGGAGTTATTGCCAAGCTGCAAGGAAATCTTCCTGGCAAGACCATTGCCATTCGGGCTGATATTGATGCATTAGGGCTGCAGGATGAATGCGGCAAGCCTTACCAATCGCAAAACCCAGGAGTATGTCATGCTTGCGGTCACGATGGCCATACGGCTATGCTGATCGGAGCAGCCAAGACACTAGTAGAATTAAAGGAACATTTAGCTGGCACAATCATTTTCTTGTTTCAGCCTAGTGAAGAATGTTTTCCCGGAGGCGCAGCTCCCATGGTGAAAGAAGGCGCTCTTGCAGATGTTGATGCGATTATTGGAACTCATCTTTGGCAAAGTCTTTCTGCCGGAACCAGCGGTATTAGCTATAACCGTATGATGGCCTCACCTGATTCTTTTACCATTACGATAAAAGGCAGAGGCGGTCATGGCTCAATGCCCCATCAGACAGTAGATCCTCTCTTAGTCGGCGCACAAGTCGTAACGTCGCTACATACCATTATAAGCCGCAATATTGACCCCTTGGAGCAAGCAGTCTTATCCATCGGTTCCTTTAAGTCAGGCGATACCTTTAACATTATTCCTGATACAGCCACCTTGGTTGGCACCGTACGTTCCTTTACTATGGAAATAAAAAAAACCATTTTTGACCGTATAGAGCAAATCGTCAGCGGTATCTGCCTAGCTGCAGGCGCTACCTTCCAGATCGAGAAAAACCTGGGCTTTCCCCCTCTCATCAATAATCCTCAAATTGCAGAAGTATTTGCAAATGCCAGTGTGGAGACCCTTGGCGCAGAAAATACCTTAACTATCGATCCTGTAATGGGCGGTGAAGATTTTTCCGTTTATCTGGAAAAGGTCCCTGGGGCCTTTATCTTTATTGGTACAGGTAATAAAGATAAAGGCATTATCTATCCGCAGCATCATCCTAAATTCGATATTGATGAAAAAGCATTGGCTTACGGAACAGAGATAATGGTACGCACTGCTATGAAACTTTCTTCCTCCTTATGATCACAATCAGCGTAGAAAAAGAACGCAAGAAGAGTACTATAGTCTGAACCCACATAGTGGGACGAAAAAGAAAAACGCCTCTTATGTCGTAT
>CAMKSY010000081.1 GCA_946415545.1 uncultured Pelosinus sp.
ATAGCTGAATATGCATAAAAGTCTTATTTATCTTTCAAGACAAAACGAATGAAACCACAAAAGCACAAAGTACACAAAGTGTATTGTGCTTTTGTGGTTCCTAATTCTTTTATTTTTCTGCTTGCAAAACATATAAGCACTATTATAACAAGGAAAGAGACCTTTCTTATTAAAAAGCCTCTTTCCTCGTTACCAGCCTTATCCTTCTTCTACATGATTCTTCCGCCGCTCCATTTTAATAATCTCAATTAGATGACAAATCTCATCATCATTGACAATCACTGTGAATTGCTCTTCCAGAGCGTTGCTTACTTTCTTTAATACTGAATATTCAAGAGGGTGTTCAGCAATAAATACAGCCGTTTCTGGATAACTAATTCCTGCATGAGTTAGTAAGCGCTCCACCATGCAAGCGGAATGTACTAACATACGTACCAGTCCGGAAGAAGAAAATTCCACTTGCAATTCATCTTCTAGCTTTCGAATACAGATCATAAGAGTATCCATCACTTTACGTGGATTTACAAAAGTCAGAAATTCATCTAACATGCCTGCAACCATACCACGCATTACTTCCCAATCCATGCCTCTATCTGTATAACGATCTGCAATATCAGAAGCTTTCAAACCATCTGTAAGCAGACGGCGTAGCTCACTGCCGGCCCCCTCCTGCATAAGTTCCTCTATGGCAATATGAGGTCTATCCTCCATTTGGGGATCAATACTGCCCACACTGGCAACGATATCATAGGAATGCTGCAAAGACATCAAACGAGCTTGCAGCATTTCTTGATTACCAGCTTCTGCAGCAATTACTCGAATATTAAATAACTGCCATTGATTCAGCAATTTCTCTAATAAGCTCTTAATTTTGACTGCTGCTCCCTGCCCTGTAAGGCAAGTAGTCAAAATAGCCTTATCTTTACCGCTTATAAAATCAGTCGGGTGATTAGCCTGTACTACTGTTTGAACCATACTACGTGCTGTCCAAGCAGATCGATAGACAATATTAATATCATTTTTAGGTAATATGGCTTTATGTAATACATGCAGTACCATTAATGTACTGACCATTTCAACACTTTTTACCATGATACCCGTTCGATTCGTAAGAGCTTTTGCTACACCTGATAATGATCCCATATCAACCAGCAGAATGATGCCTTTCCCTTGGTCAATTTCTTTTGCTACCTGAACTGCTTTTTCAATTGCCCAATCCACATTGGCTTCTAGAGGCATATCAATTGCTTTGGCATGGGTAACTCCTAACAGCTTATTCGCAAAATCCACCATACTGGTAGCAGTTGAATTACCATGTGTAATCACCAAAACCCCAACTTTTCGTTCTTCCTTGCCTTGGCGGTCGTCAAAGGTCGCCAACATTAATGCAATAAATCCGATTTCATCCAGCGGAATCAAGATGCCCATATGTTTACCAATAGACTGCGCCATTTTTTCTGCTACAATATATTCCTTAGGATGCTGCTCAGCTACCGATCTAACATTAGGATTTACAATAGGCAAACCGCTGCGAATTCGCTCTACCGTAGCAGCGATATGAATAGCTAAGGCATAATATAATCTACGGCTCAGTGCTTTTCCCATTTCTTCAGCCAGGCGGCAGGCTAGATCAAAAACATTGAGAAATTCTTGTGGCAAAACACTTTGCAAATATTCCTGGGATATTTCCAGCTGCTCAGGGCCTAATCTCTGGAAATAATTCTCAAAATCCATCTCAATGCATTGAATAATCTCCGCCTGTCCAATTCCTTGAGACTTAAGAAACTGCATGCGTTCACTAATGGTCTGATAAAAATTCTTTGGTAAGCTTCGATCTGCCTCTTCATCCGCTGCTGCTCCATTTGGTTGAATGAACAACTCACTTCCTAATGTGCATAATATTTTGCTAGTCTCCAGGCGGGCTTGAGGATCATAGACTATAGCTTGTTTAATCTTCGGCGGGAGCTCTTCGTAAACCAGACGAACAGGTGCTGCCTTATCCCCCCGGTGCAAGAAAGCTTTTGCACATATTAGCTGTAAATCATTGCGCAGCTGCCCAATATTTCCTTGGCAGCGGTATAACAGCAATGCCCATAAGGCTTCTTGGCTTACAATCAGCTTCGATTGAATATGTACAGCCTCACGTGCCAATAAAAATTTAATGAGTTCAAATCGTTCCTGTAATGGCCTCATAGCTAAATCAGGCAGTGGTATGACTACGGGTATACGGCGCAAAAATGTCTTTAATAATGCCGAATCCGGATTCTCGGTAGTAGCTGCGACTAGCCTTATGGTAACATGGCGAATTCTATCCGTATCACCCATGCGGCGAAAATCACCACGGTCTAACAGATAAAACAGCATTTCCTGTCCTTCTGGTGGTAAACGATGTACTTCATCTAAAAATAACATGCCTCCATCCGCTTTTTCCACTAGACCAGCTTTATCTTTATCAGCCCCTGTAAATGCTCCTCGCACATGACCAAAGAGCTGGGACATCAAAAGCTGAGGATTATTTGCATAATCGGCACAGTTAAATACGATAAATCGTCCACCATGAGCAATCTTCCCCTGACTGCAGGCAAATCTGTACATATACTCAGCAAATAAGGTTTTTCCCACACCTGTAGAACCAACTAATAACGTATCTAAGCCTTTTGGGGGATATAAAGCTGATGCTTTTGCCTGCTCAACTGCGACCTTTAAACTATCTTGTGCACCAATTAAGCCATCAAACGAATCCAAGTTTTGAGCATTGTCATATAAGGCGTTATTATGTTTCAGACTCGTAGTATCAGATATGGCCTCCCCTCTGCTTAATTGGGAAAATCCATTCCCAGCCAGCTCCTCAATCTGTCGTTGGTGCCGTACCATATCAGGAACCTTTCCCTTCAATGTGGGATAGATACTTTCTACCCATTTTACTGTTACATAATAGGTAGACCGGCTTACTACCTTTACGACTAACTTCTCCCGGTATAGGGCATTTAAATCACTACTGACATTACTACGAGTAACCCCCGCTAAAATTGCCACTTCTTCTGCTGTAAAACCTAATGGCTTATGCTGCTGCATCATATTTTTATCTAGCTTCTTCGTGCATAATTCATCTAAAATTTCTAAAATTTTTAATTGACGTTTCATTTTTCGCTCTCCTTTAAGACAGCATAAGCTAGTAGTCCGCCAGGACTAAAGCTATGGGATGAATTGCGCGAGATTTCTTATCCAGCAAGAGGAGGAGTCGCGCATATCGGATATATATAAGGTGATGACAATGAAGCTGGAGGGGAAATATCCCGGGCAAGAGCACCATGGATTTAGGCTTGCTGGACTACTAGTCATTTCTAGTACATTATAAAACGTTATAATCTGTATTACAATTTTTTTATGATTTGCTGCTGTTTATCCATTATTGGAGGCAATACAATTTAAACCGCGAAGACACATAGTATATTTTTTGTCATTGATTCGCTATACTCGTAACGACACATTACTAGTACTTTTATTCTGAAAGCTTATAAAGCTCTATCATAATAAAAAATAAAAGCATGGTCTTCTACATACCGATGCTTTTACTTTGAGCAAACTATGCTATTCGATCCCTAACACGCAACTTTTTATCTTTGCTACTTGGATAATAATGTTGCCAGTCGAAATGTTGAGGTATCAATTGTCCGTTTATGCCCAATGGCATCGGCTAAATCAATTGCAACGACTGCGCCGTTCTTCGAACCAAATAATACATTGGATATACCGGAAATTAGAGCCATCACTGCATGTTCTGCTAATGTACTCGCTAAGATACGATCAAATACACTCGGAGATCCCCCTCGCTGTATATGTCCTAGTACGGATACACGGGTATCAAGGCCAGTATCCTTAGCAATTTTCTCACCAATGGTTACAGCACTGCCTACTCCTTCTGCTACAACCACAATGCTATATTTTTTTCCTGCATCCCGGGACTTGCTTAGCTTGGTGCACAGATCATCTAAATTAACCGTCATTTCTGGAATCAGTATCTGCTCTGCACCACCAGCAAGACCAGCTGTCATAGCAATCCATCCTGAGTTTCGTCCCATTACTTCAAGAACCATTACCCTTCCATGTGAAGAGGCAGTATCCCGCAGCTTATTGATCGCTTCTACAACCGTATTGATAGCAGTATCAAAGCCAATGGTGTAATCGGTTCCCCAAATATCATTATCGATTGTACCGGGCAGACCAACTACTGCAATACCTAATTCAGATAACAATTGAGCCCCTGTAAGAGAACCATCACCACCAATAATAACTACACCTTCGATTCCTCGGCGTTTTAAATTTTCAGCAGCTTTTTGTCGTCCTTCTAAGGTTTTAAAAACTTCACAACGTGCAGTTCCTAAAAAGGTTCCTCCCCGATGCAGAATATCTCCTACGGAACGAGATTCTAACTTTATCATGTTATCTTCATACATGCCTGCATAGCCATTATAAATTCCCCACACCTCTACGCCTTCATGTATAGCTACACGAACAACAGCACGAATCGCTGCATTCATACCAGGAGAATCGCCACCACTAGTCATGACCGCAATACGCTTTAACATCACATATTCCACCTCTTTCTTGCTTATTCTCCAGAAAGGACGAAGACTATGCTCCGCCCTATCCTAAAGAATGTAATTATATTTCAAATTGTAAAGCTATTTCTTCTAACCTTTTCTTAATATCAGATGCAGTACGCAGACTCAATATGTCATCGGCCCATTTCTGCGTCTTCTGTATGTCAAGTTGACGTATCCGATGCTTCACTACGGGAACTGCTCGCCCGTTCATAGATAATTCTGTTAATCCAAGTCCCACTAATAATGGAGTAGCTAAAGGATCTCCTGCCATCTCCCCACACATACCTACCCATTTACCAGCTTTTTGTGCAGCTTTAGCAACATTGCCAATTAAGCGAACGACTGGCGGTTGAAAATAATCACTCAGATACGCTACATGTTCATTCATGCGATCTGCTGCCATTGTATATTGAACAAGATCATTGGTACCAATACTAAAGAAGTCCACCTCTTCTGCCAATATATCCGCAATCGCAGCTGCTGCAGGAACTTCAACCATAATTCCTACTGCCACATCACTTTTATAAGGAATTCCTTCTTGCGTTAATTCCTCAGCAGCTTTTTTTAATAGGGCTTTTGCACTTAACAGTTCATCAACAGTAGCAATCATTGGGAACATTATATGCAGGTTGCCTGCTACACTTGCGCGTAATAAAGCACGTAGTTGGGTTTTAAATACGTCCTGATACACCATACATAAGCGGATGGCACGTAGCCCAAGAGCCGGATTTGCTTCTGGCAATCCGCCAATAAAAGGCAGCTGTTTATCACCACCAGCATCTAAGGTACGAATAACGATCTTTTTATCAGGCATTGCTGCAAGTACAGCCTTATACGACTCTACCTGTTCTTCTTCAGTTGGTACACTGGTTTTATCTAGGAATAAAAATTCAGTACGGAATAAGCCTACACCTTCTGCGCCTGCAGCAATTACTTTTTCCATATCCCCAGGTGTACCAATATTACAAGCCAACTCAATATGATGACCATCTAATGTCTCGCTAGGTAAATGGCCAACAGATGCCAAAAGTGCAGCTCTCTCCTGCTCTTTTTTAATACGCAAGCGATAATCATTTAGTATATCCTCTTCAGGATTTACTAAGACCTCTCCCACATGCCCATCAACAATCACATGATCTCCATTATTTAACTTTTCTAATGCACTGCCAACCCCTACAACTGCGGGGATACCTGCTGCCCTAGCCAAAATAGAGCTATGAGAAGTCTTTCCCCCTAGCGCAGTGATAAAACCCGATACACAATTTAAATCCAGAGCTGCAGTATCAGAAGGCAGTAGATCTTGAGCTGCCAAAACTCCTGTATAGTTTACTTCTGCTGTACCACCTTGCAATATGCGTACTAAGCGCTTGCCAATATCCTTAATATCAGATGCTCTTTCCTGCATATATTCACTATCAAGACCAGCAAACATCGCAGCAATTTCATTAGCTGCATCTTCTACTGCTGCTTCAGCACTAGCCTGGTGATTGTCAATATGATTTAAAACAACTTCAACAAATGAAGGATCTGTAACCATTAATTTGTGAGCAGCAAAAACTTCTGCCTGCTGTTCACCCATATTGATTGCTGTACGTTCCTGCAAGATCTCTAGTTCTTTCTCAGCAGCCTGCTGTGCTGCATAAAAACGTTCTTTTTCAGCTGGGGCCTGTGATGCATCTACCAAGCGACAGAAATCATGTACCGCCTCTTGCATATGCACAATTGGACCAATAGCAATTCCTGCTGATGCTGCAATTCCTTTTATTTTCCACATAGTATCACTCTTCCCCAAATTTGTCATCCACTAATTTTTTCAAGGCTGCGCCTGCCTCAGCAGCATCTGGACCATCAATTTTGACAAGTAACGTATCACCTTTTTTTACGCCTAATCCCATAATACTAATGATACTTTTTGCATTGCCGTTTTTTCCATCTTTGAATATTAAAATATTGGATTTAAAGGAAGAAGCTTTTTGTGCGAACATAGCCGCTGGTCTAGCGTGTAACCCCGCCTGATTTTTAATTTGTAAATTCAATTCCATGTTTTTACACAACCTTTCTTTTTTGTTAAATGTATGATTACACTACAATAGCAGTGGATACCCCTTAGTTAATCTCAAGCATAAGGTCTAGTGGAGTATCATGAGGCAATAATTGAATCTGCAGATCAATGCCGTGCTCATGAAGCTCTCGAAAAGCCTGCTTATCCGTATCAGATAGCGATACAGCTTTTGTCACTGGGACTTTTCCTTGGCTGAAGCTCATCCCGCCAATATTGACCTTACTAATTGCTAAGCCATTTTCTACTAAATGCAATATGGTAGTTGGATTGGCAGCTAATATAAGTAACTTTTCTTCTGCAAAAGCATCCATCTTCAGGCTTTCTACTCCTTGAATCACATTTAAAACCGAGACATTAATACCAGGAGGTGTTACGGCTTTGAGAAGCATCTTACGAATCAAGTCTAACGCAACCTCATCATCAATCACGACAATGTGTTCAATTGCCATGGTCTTACACCACGCCATAACGATCTGACCATGAATGAGCCGATCATCTATTCTTACTAATTCAATTCCCACCTAATCTCTTCCTTCTCTTACAGTTACTTCATGATATCAAAATTACGAATGCCATCATGGCCTCCTTTTAGAGCGGCATAGGTTACATTCATCAAAGTATCATTTCTGACAGGTACTATTTCTAATAGCATGGCCATATTTGCACCAGCAATCATCTCAATCCCAGGCTGCTGCATTACCACCATAGCCGCTGCCTGATAAGGGCTTCCTCCTAGTAAATCAACGAGTATGACAGCACCTCGACCAGTGTCTACGCTTCTTATAGCGTCTTTAATGCGCAGCTGCAATTCAGCTGCATTTTCACCCATTGTAAAATCAAGAGCTATAACCTGTTCCTGTTTCCCTGCAATCTGTTCTGCAGTAGTAAGCAAGGCACTTGCAAAACATCCATGTGCAACAATTACCACACCAACCATCTTGTGCCCTCGCATATATTTTTATATTTTTATCTTCTCAATATTCTTGCAATAATCATGCCAAGACCTGTCTTGTTTAAAATACAAGTTGTACTACGACCAGTTGACAGACAATTTCTAGCCTTTTTTCTTAGAATGAATTATTTTTTGTTGTCATACCAAACAATACAATTAAACTTGTTTTGTTTGTGTTTTAATCGTGTTGTAATTATGTGTTTATTTTGATTTATGTAATAATTCATACTATTCCTAGTTATATTCATAAGAAAACAGCTAAAGTAAACCTAGGCACAGAGAATCTCGAGAAAAGATAGAAAGGTAAAACCTTCTTGCTTAACGTTCTCCTGTGTCGTTTATAACACCGATACCGCAAGCTAATAAAAAAAGCCTTATCTTACAGATAAAGCCAGTTACAGGTTGAGGTATGTTATTTTTTATAAACTTCCCAAGCTTCTGAAACTCTCTTACGATAGGATTCCAAACGATTAGCCAGTACCTTTTCTTCTTTACGTCCAGCCTCTATGGATAAATCATACAAACTATTATTCATAGCATATATAACCGCTTTCATCAAATCGAATATAGGATCTGGAGCTTTCTCAATGCTTTCTGCTTTTTCCTGCAATTCTTTGATTAGCGTAATGGCAGTGGCAACTTTTTCTTCTGGCAATTGCTCAATGAGTTCAATTAAATCAGCTTTAGAATTCATTTTATCTTCTCCCCATTTTCTTTAGCTTATTCTTCTTCATTAAAATACACTTTATAAAAGTGCATTCCTTTTTCATCATCAAAACCTCTTTCAATAAACTGCATATTGCCAGTTTCTGTTGTAGGACTTTTTACTTTGATTTCAATCTCAGTATCTAGTTTAATCATATTCTTAAACTTCTTTTTTACACTCTTTACTGCAGGAGTGGAAATCGTAAATCCTTCCGCTGGCACAAATCCTTGATTTGTTTCATAATTTTGTTTATGTTCTATGAACTGCTCAATTAATTCTGGCTCTTTCACAACAGATTGTACGAAATCTTCTAAATGAAATTGGTTATGTTTATCAAAATACGCGACTGCTTCATTAACAAACACTACCTGATCCTTCTTATCGGCCTGATAGATCTCACCATATATATTTTCTGCAAAATCTCTGCATACCTGCAGACAATTTTCCGTATGAAAGTATTCATCTTGTACATTGGTCAAGCGTAAGAATTCATCTTTCCAATATAGGGCTTGATTATCGCCTTTATTTACTGCATCCACAATGGCAATTCGATAACCATCATCTGAATTAGCGTTAAAAATGATACATCCCTTATCCAGCTTTTTAACGTTAATCCCTTTATCGCTGCCAATCATAAACTCATCTGCATATTTGGTAACTTTTAAATAGGTTTCCTTTTTCTCTGTTTTAAAGATGCCAATTCCATCAGCCTTTTGATCATTGATTATGCAATCTTTAAAATACGCCATATAGAACTCTCCGCCTTTAATTTGCGGATGGGAAGATTTCTCGTATAAATGTTTTAAGATGCTGATGGATTGTTCATAAAAAGTCTCAGGTTCAATAAAAATACTGCTTACATACATGTATAATTCATTTAAATGAATATCTGTTTCATGAAAAAACTTATATAATACTTTTTCTTTAAAGGATGATAAAAAATATTTCAGCAACAGTTCCTCTACATTGCCATCTTTCATATCATAAGAACTTGGTGAAAGAAAAACACCTTCATCCCGCAGCTTATTCCCTACTTTATGTATTACTAACTGCTCTAAACTCATACTCGAAAAATCAAACAACCTATTTCATCCTTCCTGCTACTGACAAACTTAGTATCTTATTATTGTACCATACTTTTGTACATTTTAAAATTCTAATAAGAAAACAGCCTAAATCTCAGGATAAGAGACTTAGACTGCTTTTGCTTATGTTATGCTTCAGCAATTGTACCAAGTAGTACAACTTTTCCAGGGTTCATAATATTATTTGGATCAAAAGCTTCTTTCACTGTTCTTAGGACTTTCTTTTGTCCTTCGGTCATGTGCTTATACATAGCTGATATTCGTTTTGCACCAATACCATGCTCCCCAGATAAGTTACCATCAAGAGCATATACAGCATCATAGATTTCAGATAAAACAGCATCTTTCAAATCATGCCAAGCATGTTCATCACGGTCTTCACGCAAAATGGTAGCATGAATGTTTCCATCGCCAGCATGACCAGCACTAGGGATTTTACAATCAAATTTTGCTGCAATTTTCTCAATTGCGTCCAAAGCAGCAGGAATGTTTGCAATTGGCACTACAATATCTTCCATACAATACACTGGGCTCAACATGCGAAGTGCTTCGGCATAGGCTTTACGTGATTTCCAGATGCGGTCTTGTGTCGAAATATTATCCGCTACGAATACTTCCAACGCACCATTTTCTTTACAAAGCTTTCCAATGGTTTCATAATCTTCTTGTATTTGCAGTTCAGTATTGCCGTCCACCTCACAGATAATGTATGCACCTGCATCACTAAATGGAAGCTTTTTATTCAAATATAATTCTGCTGCTTTTATTGACAAGCTATCCATAAATTCAACAGCAGTCGGGATGATACCAGCAGTCATAATTTTAGGTACTACTTTTATGGCAGATTGCATGTCCGGAAATGGAACTAATAAATCGGCAACATATTGAGGCAATGGCATTAATTTTAGCCAGATTTTTGTAATAATCCCTAGGGTACCTTCTGAACCAACCATTAAATGTACCATATCATAAAAGGTAACATCTTTTACGTTCTTGCCACCATAAACAACGATTTCTCCGTCGGGCATAACCACTTCTAAACCATATACATGACGTCCTGTTACACCGTACTTAATTGCTTTGTTACCACCAGCATTTGTTGCAACATTGCCTCCGATAAAGGAAGATTCTGCAGAACAAGGATCACCAGCGTAAAAAAGATTTAATTCTTTTGCTTCTTTTTGCACTTCACCTGTTGTGACACCAGGCTCTAAAACCATGAACAAATTTTCTTTATCAATTTCTAAAATTTTATTCATTTTTTCCAATGATAATACCATACCACCATGGAGTGGAACCGCACCTGCTGCAAGTCCAGAACCACCACCCCTAGGCGTAATGGGAACCAATTCACGATTTGCCAGTTTTACAACTTCAGCGATTTGCTGGGCGTTTTCGGGTTTTATAACAACTTCAGGCATTTTCTCCCAAAGTTTATCAGATGTTTCATCACGAGAATACATTTCCATTTTTTCTTCATCTACAACTACGTTGGCTTTACCTAGAATTGCTTCTAATTGTTTAATAATGTTCTCTGTTACTTTGTTAAATTGCATTACTACCCCTACCTCCTTATGCACTCGCTTTAATTTTTTTGACTGTTTCAATCAGCATAGGCATCACTTCAAACACATCGCCTACAATACCAAAGTCAGCTACTTTGAAGATTTGTGCTTCAGGGTCTTTATTAATTGCCACAATAACATCTGAGGTTTGCATACCTGCTAAAAATTGAATTTTACCTGCAATACCTGCAGCAATAATTAACTTAGGAGAGACGGTCTTACCAGATAGACCAACCTGATGAGGATACGTAGACCAGCCAAGCTCAACTGCATCACGAGTAGCACCCACGGCAGCTCCCATTAGCTCTGCTAGTTCTTCTATTAATTTGAAACCTGCGGCATTTTTCATTCCCTTGCCACCGGCAATAATGATATCAGCTTCTTCAATACTTACTGCTTGCGTAGTATCGATTATGAACTCCAGGAACTTTTCAACAGTCATTGTTGTTGCACCTGCATAATTTTTAACAATGATTTGACCCGTTCTAGAAGTGTCCACAGGAGATTGTTTGGCAGATCTTGGACGTACCGTTGCCATTTGTGGACGTGTATCAGGCGTCTTAATGGTAGCCATAATATTGCCGCCAATCGCTGGACGAGTTTGTAACAACAGCTTCGTATCAGGATCGACAGTAAGTTCTGTGCAGTCAGCTGTTAAGCCAGTATTGGTTTTAGCTGCAACTAAAGGCATTACCGTACGGCCCGTAGTTGTTGCACCAGCGATGATAACTTCCGGTTTTTCTTCATTCACCAAGCGAGTAATTGCATTACTGTAAGGCTGAGTTAAGAAGTTCTTGAAAATAGGATCTTGGATGAAAAATACTTTATCAGCACCACGAAGAATGACTTCGTCCATATTCTCAATTTCGTCTCCTAATAGCACACAGGCCAGTTCACAGCCAAGGTCATCGGCAATGCCCCGTCCCCAAGTTAAGAGTTCAAAAGTAACAGCCTGAATTTTACCATCCCGTTGTTCACCTAGTATAAAAACACCCTTAAATTCGGAAAGATTCTTAGCTTCCGCTATGCTGCAATTCACATACATTGACATCTTTATTGTTACCTCCTTTTATAAAACATCCTTTTGAACTAAGAACGACATCAATTCATCAATTGGCTGCATTGTCGCATTGGCTTTCACCATAATCGTATCCCGAGAAAGCTTAGGGCTAAATATTTTAACCACACGAGTTGGTGATCCAGTTAGACCCAACTCACTTTTATCAAAGCCAAGCTCAGCATTCCCGAGCATTGGAACTTCAACTTTCTTTGCTCTCAATTTACCGTCTAACGTAGGGAATCCTGTATCACTAATATCTTTATTTACAGAAACTAATACCGGGAAAGTAACTTGAACTCTTTCAAAACCACTCTCGACAGTACGTTTAACAATAACACCATCTTCTAACACTTCTAAGGCAGAGACATACGTTTGGGCAGGAACCCCTAGGTAGTGAGCAATCATGGCGGCGGTCTGACCAGTTTCGCCATCAGTAGCCCGTTCTCCACAGAGAATCATATCAAAATCGCCAGTTTTCTTGATAGCTGCAGCAATAACTTTGGCTGTTGCGATAGTATCTGAACCAGCAAACTCTCTGCCTGATACTAAAACTCCATCATCAGCCCCCATTGCAATTGCCTCTTTAATTGCTTTCATTGCTGAGATTGGCCCCATGCTAACAGCAGTGATTTTGACATCAGGATAGGTATTCTTAATTCGAATTGCCTCAGCTAATGCATTTTCATCTAACGGATTAATAATCGTATCTTTACCAGTACGCACCATGACACCGGTTACAGGATCTAATTTGACCGAATCCGTTCCGGGAACCTGTTTGACAAGAACTATAATTTTCAAATAAATGCACCTCCTATAATATTCTGCGAGATTATGGGGAATTTTACACTTGCATATATATTTCCACAATATTGTTTAAATATTGCAAAAAGCCAAAATAAACTGTATTTAGCGAATTTATTATTTAATCGGACAATTCTTGTTTTTTATTTTACACCAGAAAATACAGTAGGTAAAATCTTTTATAGTAATCGTATCTATGCGTTTTAGTTATATATAATTGTGAAGTAATTCTCATATAGAATGTTACTTTTTTAACTTACTTAATTCTAAATCGTTACGATTGCTGAAGCCCGATATCTGCTCACTTTGCAGTAAAATCAACTTTGTTCGCTGATTTCACAATCTAAAAATGGTTGTTTTCTGTTTCCAGAAAACAACCATTTTTTATGCATTATGTGAAAATTAAATTTTATTTATCATAATATTTGTGAGTGAAAGAGTCGTATCTTCAATGCTTTTACGAATGTCTGGCAAGCTTTGCTTAAATTCACTAATTGCTTCCGTATCGGGAAAGATGACTCGCAAATCTAACTTATTTTCTTCATATAAGCGAAATACACTATCGACAATACCAATATTTTGCGTATCCACACTTACTCTCATCCATGTTTCAAATTGCCTTTTTGTACCTTGATTGTCATTTTCTTTTTCTTGATGATAAATATGAATATGAGTAGGATAGGATGTTCCATCGGCAAAATAAAGCGGAACGGAAAAAGACAATGTCTTATGATCCACTTGCTTTTCTGTCTCACCGGCAATTGATTTATAGAACGAATGGGCTAATTCCTTTATGGTGCTTGCCGACCTTTGCAAATTCTGTGAATCTACATTTTGCCATGCCTCAGCTCCTGTAGCTTTCAATAACACCCACATTTTCGATAATTCAGGCAGCTTACTTTTAGCTGCCATATCCTGCAATGCCTGGGGTATATTTTGCTCCACAGCCTTTGTCAATTGCTCTAAGCCAGGCTGAACCGCCTCCAATGGTTTCCCTTGATTGAAAGACAGCTGCTGATGAATCTGCTTCATAAGTGTAGTTAATTGCTCAATTGTTGTAGTAGTTCCTACCAATTGTTTTGCAACCTGCACCAGTAAATCGGCTGCTGGAGATGCCAACGATTTCGCCGTCATATTTTCCGCCAGATTTGACATAAGATTTCGGACT